>NZ_MDGW01000570.1:0-20312 GCF_001712525.1 Shigella sp. FC1661 | reverse complement strand
CGAACAGTGGGGCTACGTCGGTGCTAAATCACGTCAGCGCTGGCTGTTTTACGCGTATGACAGGATACGGAGGAGGGTTGTGGCGCACGTCTTCGGTGAACGCACTCTGGCCACACTGGAGCGTCTTCTGAGCCTGCTGTCGGCCTTTGAGGTCGTGGTATGGATGACGGATGGCTGGCCGCTGTATGAATCACGCCTGAAGGGAAAGCTGCACGTTATCAGCAAGCGTTACACTCAGCGCATTGAGCGACATAATCTGAATCTGAGACAACATCTGGCAAGGCTGGGACGGAAGTCACTGTCGTTCTCAAAACCGGTGGAGCTGCATGACAAGGTCATCGGGCATTATCTGAACATAAAACACTATCAGTAAGTTGGAGTCATTACCCAGGCCATTATTCATTTTTCGCTACCAGCAAAGAGAGATCCTGCTTCGCCAGCGCGCGACTGGCACTCTCCGGCAAACCGTCGTCTGTAATAATCTGATCAAACTCGCTTAATGGTAACGCCAGCCATGTCGCCACCTGACCATATTTCGTCGCATCACAGACCAAAACTCGCTGGCGGCTGGCACTAGCAATCGCCCGTTTCACCGTGACTTTATCTTCCGCTGGCGTAGAAATCCCCCGCACACTCCATGACGATGCAGAAATAAAAGCCTGATCAATCATCAGGCTGCGCAGCATGGTCGCAGCGGCTTCCCCGACACAGGAACGGTTTTCCCGACACACTGCACCGCCAGTGTGAATAATTGTGCAATTACTGTTGTCGAGCAAGTAGTTCGCAATAACGAAATCGTTTGTGACCACAGTCAGTGACTCCATGTGAATCAGATGCTGTGCTATCGCTAACGTGGTCGTTCCCGCATCCAGATAGATACAACTTCCCGGCTGAACAAGACTTGCCGCCAGCTTGCCAATAGCCGCTTTTTGCGTCATTGCCAGCGCAGTTTTTACCTGATGAGAAGGTTCATGCGCCACGCGTCCCGGAGACTGGACGCCTCCGGACACCAGCACAACGGCTCCCTGCTGCTCCAGTTTTTGTAAATCCCGACGAATGGTCATATGTGACACATTCATTCTGTCCGTTAGTTCAGCAATACTGACAATGCCTTTTTCAGCTACCATCTCAAGGATGATTTGGCGACGCTCTACGGGTATCAACTTTTGCTCCTTCCTTTGTCCTGCTGACATTCTACGCTATTTGCCTGCGAAACGTGCGCGGCGCAACTAACGCTTAGTTCACATAAAATAACACGCAATGTTAATTTATGTGAATCAGCTCACCATATCGTTATCTCCCAGCGCTTATATTCACAATATCAAACAAAATATCACTTAAATTAACAGGGAGAGCAGATGAAAACGGGATCTGAGTTTCATGTCGGTATCGTTGGCTTAGGGTCAATGGGAATGGGAGCAGCACTGTCATGTGTCCGCGCAGGTCTTTCTACCTGGGGCGCAGACCTGAACAGCAATGCCTGCGCTACGTTGAAAGAGGCAGGTGCTTGCGGGGTTTCTGATAACGCCGCGACGTTTGCCGAAAAACTGGACGCTCTGCTGGTGCTGGTGGTCAATGCGGCCCAGGTTAAACAGGTGCTGTTTGGTGAAACAGGCGTTGCACAACATCTGAAACCCGGTACGGCAGTAATGGTTTCTTCCACTATCGCTAGTGCTGATGCGCAAGAAATTGCTACCGCTCTGGCTGGATTCGATCTGGAAATGCTGGATGCGCCAGTTTCTGGTGGTGCAGTAAAAGCCGCTAACGGTGAAATGACTGTCATGGCCTCCGGTAGCGATATTGCCTTTGAACGACTGGCACCCGTGCTGGAAGCCGTTGCCGGAAAAGTTTATCGCATAGGTGCAGAACCGGGACTAGGTTCGACCGTAAAAATTATTCACCAGTTGTTAGCGGGCGTACATATTGCTGCCGGAGCCGAAGCGATGGCACTTGCAGCCCGTGCGGGGATCCCGCTGGATGTGATGTATGACGTCGTGACCAATGCCGCCGGAAATTCCTGGATGTTCGAAAACCGGATGCGTCATGTGGTGGATGGCGATTACACCCCGCATTCAGCCGTCGATATTTTTGTTAAGGATCTTGGTCTGGTTGCCGATACAGCCAAAGCCCTGCACTTCCCGCTGCCATTGGCCTCAACAGCATTGAATATGTTCACCAGCGCCAGTAACGCAGGTTACGGGAAAGAAGACGATAGCGCAGTTATCAAGATTTTCTCTGGCATCACTCTACCGGGAGCGAAATCATGATCAAGATTGGCGTTATCGCCGATGATTTTACCGGCGCGACGGATATCGCCAGTTTTCTGGTGGAAAACGGTCTACCAACGGTACAAATTAACGGTGTTCCAACAGGTAAAATGCCGGAAGCAATCGACGCACTGGTGATCAGCCTGAAAACGCGCTCCTGTCCGGTGGTTGAAGCCACACAGCAATCGCTGGCGGCTCTGAGCTGGTTGCAACAGCAAGGTTGCAAACAGATCTATTTCAAATACTGCTCTACTTTCTACAGTACGGCGAAAGGTAATATCGGCCCGGTTACCGATGCATTAATGGATGCTCTCGACACGCCGTTTACGGTCTTCTCTCCGGCCCTGTCGGTCAACGGACGTACGGTTTATCAGGGGTATTTGTTCGTAATGAATCAACTGCTGGCCGAATCCGGGATGCGCCATCACCCGGTAAATCCCATGACCGACAGCTATCTTCCCCGTCTGGTTGAAGCGCAATCCACAGGGCGCTGCGGCGTCGTTTCGGCACATGTTTTCGAACAAGGTGTGGATGCCGTTCGTCAAGAGCTGGCTCGCTTACAGCAAGAGGGCTACCGCTACGCGGTGCTTGATGCGCTGACCGAACACCATCTGGAAATTCAGGGAGAAGCCTTGCGCGATGCCCCACTGGTAACGGGCGGTTCTGGTCTGGCGATTGGCCTGGCCCGGCAGTGGGCGCAAGAAAACGGTAACCAGGCTCGCGAAGCAGGGCATCCGCTCGCTGGGCGCGGCGTAGTGCTCTCCGGTTCATGCTCTCAAATGACCAACCGCCAGGTGGCACATTACCGTCAAATTGCACCAGCCCGTGAAGTTGATGTGGCACGCTGCCTCTCAACCGAAACTCTGGCCGCTTATGCACACGAACTGGCAGAGTGGGTTCTGGGCCAGGAAAGTGTACTTGCTCCACTGGTTTTTGCCACCGCCAGCACTGACGCATTGGCAGCAATTCAACAGCAATACGGTGCACAAAAAGCCAGTCAGGCAGTAGAAACTCTGTTTTCTCAACTAGCGGCGCGGTTAGCAGCGGAAGGCGTGACACGTTTTATTGTCGCAGGCGGTGAGACCTCCGGCGTAGTCACACAGAGCCTGGGCATAAAAGGGTTTCATATTGGCCCAACCATTTCCCCCGGCGTGCCGTGGGTAAACGCACTGGATAAGCCTGTCTCACTCGCCCTTAAATCTGGCAACTTCGGTGATGAAGCCTTTTTTCACGAGCCCAAAGAGAGTTTTTATCATGAGCGATTTCGCAAAAGTAGAGCAGTCTTTGCGAGAGGAGATGACGCGGATTGCCAGTTCATTCTTTCAGCGCGGCTATGCAACCGGTTCGGCTGGCAATCTGTCGCTGCTTTTACCTGACGGGAATTTACTGGCGACACCGACAGGTTCATGCCTGGGCAATCTCGATCCGCAGCGGCTTTCCAAAGTCGCCGCGGATGGCGAATGGTTAAGTGGTGACAAACCCTCGAAAGAGGTGCTCTTTCATCTGGCGCTGTATCGCAACAATCCGCGCTGTAAAGCGGTGGTGCATTTGCACAGCACATGGTCGACGGCGCTTTCCTGCCTGCAAGGGCTGGACAGCAGCAACGTTATTCGTCCGTTCACACCATACGTGGTGATGCGGATGGGAAATGTCCCGCTGGTGCCCTATTACCGACCGGGCGATAAACGCATCGCACAGGATCTGGCGGAACTGGCAGCAGACAATCAGGCTTTTTTACTGGCAAATCATGGCCCAGTGGTTTGCGGTGAAAGCCTGCAAGAAGCCGCCAACAATATGGAAGAGCTGGAGGAAACGGCAAAACTGATTTTTATTCTCGGTGACCGCCCGATCCGTTATCTGACCGCAGGTGAAATTGCGGAATTAAGGAGTTAATGCAATGCCTCGTTTTGCAGCTAATTTATCCATGATGTTCACCGAAGTGCCTTTTATTGAACGCTTCGCCGCAGCGCGAAAAGCCGGGTTCGATGCTGTGGAATTTCTGTTTCCCTATGACTACTCCACCCTGCAAATCCAAAAGCAACTGGAGCAAAACCATCTGACACTGGCGCTGTTCAATACCGCTCCCGGAGATATTAATGCGGGGGAATGGGGATTATCCGCCCTTCCCGGACGTGAGCACGAAGCACACGCAGACATCGACCTGGCACTGGAATATGCATTGGCGCTCAATTGTGAACAAGTCCATGTGATGGCAGGCGTCGTGCCCGCTGGCGAAGATGCTGAACGGTACCGGGCAGTATTTATCGATAATCTCCGCTACGCTGCCGACCGCTTTGCACCACACGGCAAGCGAATATTAGTTGAAGCACTCAGCCCCGACGTTAAGCCTCATTATCTCTTCTCCAGCCAGTATCAGGCACTGGCTATTGTTGAAGAGGTTGCGCGAGATAACGTGTTTATTCAACTAGATACTTTTCATGCGCAAAAAGTAGATGGCAACCTGACGCATTTAATCCGCGACTACGCTGGGAAATATGCGCACGTACAAATTGCCGGACTACCTGATCGACATGAACCGGACGATGGAGAAATCAACTATCCGTGGCTGTTCCGCCTGTTCGATGAGGTGGGATATCAGGGCTGGATCGGTTGTGAATATAAACCTCGTGGCCTCACCGAAGAAGGGCTTGGCTGGTTTGACGCCTGGCGCTAATTCGTTAAATCCCTAATTACAACGTACCCATACATCCCCCCATCTACGGATGGGGTAGGTTAACTATAACTTTCAGACAGGGTTTCCCATGTCCACAATTACATTGTTATACATTGCGTTAGCTGGCGTAATCATGCTGTTGCTGCTGGTCATCAAGGCAAAGGTACAACCATTCGTTGCTCTGCTCCTCGTCAGCCTGTTAGTCGCACTTGCGGCGGGTATACCGGCGGGCGAAGTGGGTAAAGTGATGATCGCCGGGATGGGCGGTGTGCTTGGTTCCGTCACTATTATTATTGGTCTGGGCGCTATGCTGGGGCGTATGATCGAACACTCTGGTGGTGCAGAGTCACTGGCTAATTATTTCAGTCGCAAGTTAGGTGACAAACGAACTATCGCTGCGCTGACTCTGGCAGCGTTCTTCCTCGGTATTCCCGTCTTCTTTGATGTCAGCTTTATTATTCTTGCGCCAATCATTTACGGTTTTGCCAAGGTTGCCAAAATATCGCCACTCAAATTTGGCCTGCCTGTCGCTGGAATCATGCTAACTGTTCATGTGGCAGTACCGCCGCATCCAGGCCCTGTCGCCACAGCGGGGTTACTCCACGCAGACATCGGCTGGCTAACCATCATCGGTATTGCGATTTCTATTCCCGTAGGGATTGTTGGCTACTTTGCAGCGAAAATAATCAATAAGCGCCAATATGCGATGTCAGTAGAAGTACTGGAACAGATGCAACTGGCTCCGGCCAGTGAGGAAGGCGCGACAAAATTAAGCGATAAAATAAATCCACCGGGCGTCGCGCTGGTCACCTCGCTAATTGTTATTCCTATCGCGATTATCATGACGGGTACGGTTTCCGCAACACTGATGCCGCCTTCGCATCCCCTGCTTGGTACGCTACAGCTGATCGGCTCACCAATGGTAGCTCTAATGATTGCGCTGGTGCTGGCATTCTGGTTATTGGCTTTACGTCGCGGCTGGAGCTTACAACACACCAGCGACATTATGGGCTCAGCCCTTCCCACTGCGGCGGTAGTGATTTTGGTTACTGGTGCTGGAGGGGTATTTGGCAAAGTGCTGGTGGAATCGGGCGTCGGCAAAGCCCTTGCCAATATGCTACAAATGATTGACCTGCCTCTGTTACCAGCCGCATTTATTATTTCACTGGCTCTGCGTGCATCGCAGGGGTCAGCAACCGTAGCAATCCTGACAACCGGCGGGTTACTCTCAGAAGCGGTGATGGGATTGAATCCGATTCAGTGCGTATTGGTGACGCTGGCAGCCTGCTTTGGTGGGCTTGGCGCGTCACATATTAATGACTCAGGGTTCTGGATTGTGACCAAATATCTGGGGTTGTCGGTAGCAGACGGTCTGAAAACCTGGACAGTGTTAACGACCATTCTCGGTTTTACCGGATTCTTAATTACCTGGTGCGTATGGGCGGTAATTTGACCTTAATAAAAAGGTCCGATGGGCATCGGACCTTTTATTGTGCACAGAAAAGGCCAGCCTCGCTTGAGACTGGCCTTTCTGACAGATGCTTACTTACTCGCGGAACAGCGCTTCGATATTCAGCCCCTGCGTTTGCAGGATTTCACGCAAACGGCGCAGGCCTTCAACCTGAATCTGGCGAACACGTTCACGGGTGAGGCCAATTTCACGACCTACATCTTCCAGTGTTGCCGCTTCGTACCCCAGCAAACCGAATCGACGTGCCAGCACTTCACGCTGTTTGGCGTTCAGCTCGAACAGCCATTTGACGATGCTCTGCTTCATATCGTCATCTTGCGTGGTATCTTCCGGACCGTTCTCTTTTTCATCGGCCAGGATGTCCAGCAACGCTTTTTCGGAATCACCACCCAGCGGGGTGTCTACCGAGGTAATGCGCTCGTTAAGACGAAGCATACGGCTGACGTCATCAACTGGCTTATCCAGTTGCTCTGCGATCTCTTCCGCACTTGGTTCATGGTCCAGCTTATGGGACAACTCACGTGCGGTTCGCAGGTAAACGTTCAGCTCCTTTACGATGTGAATCGGCAAACGAATAGTACGGGTTTGGTTCATAATCGCCCGTTCAATCGTCTGGCGAATCCACCAGGTTGCGTATGTTGAGAAGCGGAAACCACGTTCCGGGTCAAACTTCTCTACCGCGCGGATCAGCCCCAGGTTGCCCTCTTCGATAAGGTCCAGCAACGCCAGACCACGATTGCCATAACGGCGGGCAATTTTTACCACCAGACGCAAGTTACTCTCGATCATCCGGCGGCGAGAGGCGACATCTCCACGCAGTGCGCGACGCGCAAAATAAACTTCTTCTTCGGCCGTTAACAGTGGTGAATAACCAATCTCACCAAGGTAAAGCTGAGTCGCGTCCAACACACGCTGTGTGGCTCCCTGCGATAACAGTTCCTCTTCGGCCAAATCGTTATCACTGGGTTCCTCTTCTACTAAGGCCTTTTCGTCAAAAACCTCAACTCCGTTCTCATCAAATTCCGCATCTTCATTTAAATCATGAACTTTCAGCGTATTCTGACTCATAAGGTGGCTCCTACCCGTGATCCCTTGACGGAACATTCAAGCAAAAGCCTGGTTCCGCCGATTTATCGCTGCGGCAAATAACGCAGCGGGTTTACGGATTTCCCCTTGTAACGAATTTCAAAATGCAAGCGTGTTGAACTGGTTCCGGTGCTACCCATGGTTGCTATTTTTTGCCCCGCCTTCACTTCTTGTTGTTCCCGGACCAGCATTGTGTCGTTATGGGCGTAGGCACTCAGGTAATCATCATTATGTTTGATGATAATCAGATTACCGTAGCCGCGCAGCGCGTTACCGGCATAAACAACGCGGCCATCTGCGGTCGCGATAATTGCCTGTCCTTTGCTGCCTGCGATATCAATCCCCTTGTTGCCCCCCTCAGAAGCGCCAAAGGTTTCGATCACTTTGCCCTCAGTCGGCCAGCGCCAGGTGGAGATAGGCGTACTGGTTGATGTACTGCTGACAGTTGGCTCGGTTGTGCTTGCTGTTGGTACCGTTACAGGCGCTGTGACCGTGGTCGCAGCTGGCTTGTTGTTCGGCAACATTTTGTTAGCACTCTGTTCACCCGAAGATTCAGAATACGTAATTGTTGGTTGCGACGCAACAGCAACGGTGGAATTTTGTGCAGGCTTGATCACAACTCCTTGCTCTGCTGCGTCGGCCTGGGTAATGGCATTTCCGCCAGTGATTGGCGTACCGGAAGCATTACCCACCTGCAAGGTCTGACCAACGTTCAGCGCGTATGGTGCCTGAATATTGTTGCGCTGAGCAAGGTCACGGAAATCGTTGCCAGTAATCCAGGCGATATAGAAAAGTGTGTCGCCTTTTTTCACGGTATAGGTACTGCCGCTATAACTGCCTTTCGGAATGTTCCCATACTGACGGTTATAGACGATGCGTCCGTTTTCCATCTGTACCGGCTGCTGAGCTACTGGCTGCACTGGCTGGATTTGCGGTTGCTGGGCTGTAGACGTCGTCCCCATTTTCGGCGGCGGCGTAATCAACATACCAGAATTGGTATTTGCAGGCGCATTGCCATTAACGGAGCTGACCGGTGCCGGTGGATTTGAAGTGTCAGAACAGCCTGCCAGCCATAGCGAAACCAGTGACAAAGCCGCAATGCGGCGAACGGTGAATTTTGGGCTTCCCGCGCTCATTTATCCCCCAGGAAAAATTGGTTAATAACCAGTGACATAATTACCGTGCAAGGCACCCTACTGAACACTGGAAAAGATGTTCACGATACGCTGACCTGCGGCAAAATAACCAGGAAAAATCCAGGTATTTCCTCACGTTTTAAGCCAGCTCCCCCTTCACTAAAGGGACAAAGCGCACGGCCTCCACGGTATCGATAATAAATTCGCCTCCCCGACGACGCACCCGTTTCAAATACTGGTGCTCCTCCCCTACGGGTAAGACGAGAATCCCGCCTTCGTCCAGCTGCGTCATTAGCGCAGTTGGAATTTCCGGCGGTGCCGCCGTAACAATGATAGCGTCAAACGGCGCGCGTGCCTGCCAACCTTGCCATCCATCGCCATGACGGGTTGAAACATTATGTAAATCAAGATTTTTCAGGCGGCGACGCGCCTGCCACTGCAAACCTTTAATCCGTTCGACCGAGCAAACATGCTGGACAAGATGCGCCAGGATTGCCGTTTGATATCCCGAACCGGTGCCAATTTCCAGCACCCGCGACTGCGGCGTCAGCTCGAGTAATTCGGTCATTCGCGCTACCATATACGGCTGCGAAATTGTCTGCCCCTGACCTATCGGCAAGGCGATATTGTCCCAGGCTTTTTGTTCAAACGCTTCATCAACGAATTTTTCACGCGGCACGGCAGCAAGTGCATTCAGCACCTGCTCATCCTGAATACCTTGCGCACGTAATTGATCCAGAAGTGCTTGTACGCGTCTGCTTACCATTGCGTGCCAACTCCCACGCTGTTTAACCAGTCTGAAACCACATCTTGCGCGCTATGCGCAGTTAAATCCACATGCAGCGGCGTGATGGAGACATAGCCCTCATCTACCGCAGCAAAATCGGTCCCCGGACCGGCATCACATTTACCGCCCGGCGGGCCAATCCAGTACAGCGTATTGCCGCGCGGATCTTGCTGCGGGATCACCTGATCTGCCGGATGTCGTGTACCGCAGCGCGTCACGCGAATACCTTTGATTTGATCCAAGGGTAAATCCGGAACGTTAATATTAAGAATACGTCCGGTGCGCAGCGGCTCTTTACACAGTGCGCGCAAAATTGAACAGGTTACCGCCGCGGCAGTGTCGTAATGTTTATGCCCGTCAAGCGAGACGGCCAGCGCCGGAAAACCTAAATGACGGCCTTCCATCGCGGCGGCTACCGTACCGGAATAAATAACGTCATCCCCCAGATTCGGCCCGGCGTTAATGCCGGACACAACAATGTCCGGGCGCGGACGCATCAGAGCATTCACGCCAAGATAGACGCAATCGGTCGGGGTTCCCATTTGCACAGCAATATCACCATTTTCAAAGGTAAACGTGCGCAGGGAGGATTCCAGTGTCAGAGAATTTGAAGCGCCGCTGCGGTTACGATCGGGGGCGACCACCTGAACGTCAGCAAACTCACGCAAGGCTTTCGCCAGCGTTTGTATACCGGGTGCATGTACCCCGTCATCATTACTCAGCAATATGCGCATAATCACCTGTTGTGTTGATAAGTTCCCTGACAACGCTGGTTGCAAAACTACCCGCCGGAAGCCAGAAACGGATCTCTACGGTGACGTCATCCCACCAATTCCAGCTTAATTGTTGCGGATACAGCAGCATCGCTCTGCGCGCGGCTTCAACTTTTTCGCGCACCAGTAAAGCTTGTAATTCAGTTTCTGCGGCGACAGCTGCTTGTTCGAATGCCAGCGCTTCACGCTGAGTTCCCCATTCGCCACTGCCCGGCAATGCGGCGGTTATCATCAGCTCTTTATCGTTGACGCGATGCTGTAATTCCGCCAGTTCTTCGGTGGTTGCTACAAACCAGCTACCACGTCCGGCTAATTGTAGCGCATCGCCGTCAACAACTTGATTAACGTCTGCTTTTTTGAGGCGCTCAGCAACAATCTGATTAAACAACGCACTGCGGGCTGCCGACAACCAAAAACTCCGTTTATTGCGATCGCGCACCGGAGTATTGGTTTGCGCCCAGCGCAGCGCGCCCTGCAAGTTGCTACCGCCAATCCCAAAACGTTGGGCACCGAAGTAGTTCGGTACACCTTTTACGCAAATATCGATCAGACGTTGTTCAACGTCATCGCGATTGCTCACTTCGCGCAGAACCAGGGTAAAGGCGTTACCTTTCAGCGCGCCTAAACGCAGCTTGCGCTTGTGCCGCGCATACTCCAGCACCTGGCAGCCTTCCAGTTGAAAGGCGCTCAGATCGGGCATTTCCTTGCCTGGCACGCGAGCGCATAACCACTGTTCCGTAACAGCATGTTTGTCTTTTTGCCCAGCGAAGCTGACTTCATGGGCATGAATTTTCAGGAATTTCGCCAGTGCATCCGCCACAAAACGGGTATTGCAGCCGTTTTTGAGGATTCTAACCAGAATATGCTCACCTTCACCATCAGGCTCAAAGCCCAAATCTTCCACCACCACAAAGTCTTCCGGATTGGCTTTCAGCAGCCCGGTGCCTTGCGGTTTACCGTGGAGGTAAGTGAGATTATCAAACTCAATCATTTTGTTGCCTTAATGAGTAGCGCCACCGCTTCACAGGCAATCCCTTCCCCACGTCCGGTAAATCCAAGTTTTTCCGTAGTAGTGGCTTTCACGTTAACATCATCCATATGGCAGCCGAGATCTTCGGCAATAAACACGCGCATTTGTGGAATGTGCGGCAACATCTTCGGTGCCTGAGCGATGATAGTGACATCGACGTTGCCCAGGGTATAACCCTTCGCCTGAATACGACGCCAGGCTTCGCGTAGCAGCTCGCGGCTGTCGGCACCTTTAAATGCCGGATCGGTATCCGGGAACAGCTTGCCGATATCCCCCAGCGCCGCCGCGCCAAGCAATGCATCGGTCAACGCATGGAGCGCCACGTCGCCATCAGAATGCGCCAGCAATCCTTTTTCGTAAGGAATGCGTACGCCACCAATGATAATTGGGCCTTCACCGCCAAAGGCATGTACGTCAAAACCGTGTCCAATTCGCATTATGTATTCTCCTGATGGATGGTTCGGGTGAGGTAAAACTCGGCCAGTGCCAAATCTTCCGGGCGCGTGACTTTAATGTTATCCGCACGGCCTTCGACCAACTGAGGATGGAATCCGCAATATTCCAGCGCCGAGGCTTCGTCGGTAATAGTCGCGCCTTCATTTAGAGCGCGCGTCAGACAGTCATGTAACAGCTCACGAGGGAAAAATTGCGGCGTCAGCGCGTGCCATAAGCCGTTGCGATCAACGGTATGAGCAATGGCATTTTTGCCCGGTTCGGCACGTTTCATCGTATCGCGCACTGGTGCGGCTAGGATCCCTCCCGTGCGGCTGGTTTCGCTCAACGCCAACAATCGCGCGAGGTCATCCTGATGCAGACAAGGACGAGCGGCGTCATGCACCAATACCCACTGCGCGTCGCCAGCGGCTTTCAAACCTGCCAGCACGGAATCGGCACGCTCATCACCGCCATCTACAACGGTGATTTGCGGATGATTCGCCAGAGGAAGTTGTGCAAAACGGCTATCGCCAGGACTTATGGCAATGACGACACGTTTCACCCGGGGATGCGCCAGCAGCGCATGCACCGAGTGTTCAAGAATGGTTTGATTACCGATTGAGAGATATTGCTTAGGACATTCCGTTTGCATTCGACGGCCAAATCCGGCCGCCGGAACCACGGCGCAAACATCCAAATGAGTGGTTGCCATGTTAATTCCCGGGCTGATTTATCGATTGTTTTGCCCCGCAGACTGTGCGCGCTTCGACGCGTCAGGCACCAGACGATAAAAAGTTTCGCCCGGCTTGGTCATGCTGAGTTCATTACGCGCACGCTCTTCGAGCGCCTCCTGGCCGCCATTGAGATCGTCAATTTCGGCAAAAAGTTGATCGTTTCGCGCTTTAAGTTTCGCGTTTGTAGCTTGCTGTGCCGCCACATCATCATTGACGCGGGTATAGTCATGTATACCGTTCTTACCGAACCACAGCGAATACTGTAGCCAGACCAGAATAGCCAGCAACAGCAGCGTTAGTTTACCCATCCTGCCCCCTGAAAAACGGCATCATCATCCCATGCATCCGAAGACGACTCTACATCCTCTGTTGGGGATACCGCGACAACGCGGGCAAATGTACCACATTTGTCCATTGTTACGTATACCCAGGGCGTGCAGAACATAATCTCATTATTAGTTACGGTTTGAATTATGAACAGAGGAGACAAGAAAGTACAAATTAGCCCAGTAGCCACATAAACAGTGCGCCAAACATAATGCCTACTGTCACCAGGGTGAAAACAATACTGTAGCGTAGCTTTCCGTCCATCAATGAATGCAGCGCAATCCCCACCACTACCGCGACAGGCATCAGTGCCAGAAAGAAAGGCCAGGTGTAGATAAAGAAGAACAGCGTGTTAGAGCCATAAATCAACATCGGCATCGCCAGCGCAAATAACCAGGAGATAAAACCGACCACGGCACCAGGCAGTGACCATGTGGTTTCTTCATCCTCAGTAAGGCTGTCGTTATTTGTTAGTGTAATGTTATGGCTATTACGCATATTTGATCCTGTTACTTTGACGAACCGGGCATGGAAACCCGGTGGTGTCTCAGGATCTGATAATATCGTTCTGTCTCAACAGATCTAATAATTGCTGTACCAAATTTGTTACTAATTGTTCACCATTGAGATGAATTTCTGCCGATTCAGGCGCTTCGTAAACGGAATCTATTCCCGTAAAGTTGCGCAGTTCACCGGCACGCGCTTTCTTATATAAGCCTTTGGGATCGCGGGCTTCGCAAATCGCCAGCGGCGTATCGACAAACACTTCGATAAAGCGCCCTTCTCCTACGCGTTCGCGAACCATCTGGCGTTCGGCGCGGTGTGGCGAGATAAATGCGGTCAGCACCACCAGTCCGGCTTCAACCATCAAATTCGCCACTTCACCGACGCGACGGATATTCTCTTTACGATCGGCATCGCTAAAACCGAGATCGCTGCATAATCCGTGGCGAACATTGTCGCCATCCAGCAGATACGTACTGACGCCGAGTTTATGTAACGCCTCCTCCAGCGCCCCGGCGACCGTTGATTTACCGGACCCAGAGAGGCCGGTAAACCACAGCACTACACCACGATGACAGTGGTGTAGCTCGCGTTGTTGCACAGTGACCGGATGGCTATGCCAGACGACGTTTTCGTCATGCAGCGCCATTATTTATCCCCCAGCAAATCGCGCGCGCCCCAGTGCGGAAAGTGGCGACGAACCAGGGCATTCAATTCCAGTTCGAATGCACTGAATTCAGATGACGCAACGGCGGCCTCGTTTTTCGGCTCATGCACCATACCGGCACCAACAGTCACGTTGCTCAGGCGATCGATAAAAATCAGCCCACCCGTCACCGGATTTTGTTGATAACGATCTAACACCAGCGGCTCGTCAAAAGTGAGATCCACGAGGCCGATCCCATTCAGTGGCAGGTTTTCAACTTCACGCTGGGTAAGGTTATTAATATCAACCTGATAGCGAATGCCATCAACACGCGCGCGCGTCTTCTTACCGGCAATTTTGATGTCGTAACTCTGGCCCGGGGAAAGCGGCTGTTCCGCCATCCATACCACATCCACCGACGCGCTCTGCACCGCCGGTAACGCTTCGTCTGCCGCCAGCAGCAGATCGCCACGGCTGATGTCGATCTCATCCGTCAGCACCAGGGTGATCGCTTCTCCGGCAAAGGCTTCTTCGCGATCACCATCAAAAGTCACGATCCGCGCGACGTTTGATTCCACACCAGAGGGCAGCACTTTGACACGTTGCCCGACTTCCACGCGACCGGATGCCAGCGTTCCGGCGTAGCCACGAAAATCGAGATTCGGGCGATTAACGTACTGCACCGGGAAGCGCATTGGCTGGGCATCCACCACTCGCTGGATCTCCACGGTTTCCAGCACTTCGAGCAGTGTCGGACCGCTGTACCACGACATACTTTCACTTTGCGATGCCACGTTGTCGCCTTCCAGTGCAGAGAGCGGCACAAAGCGGATATCCAGATTACCCGGCAGCTGCCCGGCAAAGGTCAAATAATCTTCACGAATACGGGTGAACGTCTCTTCACTGTAATCCACCAGATCCATTTTGTTGATCGCCACGACCAGATGTTTGATCCCCAACAGTGTGGAGATAAAACTGTGACGACGGGTTTGATCGAGCACGCCTTTACGGGCATCGATCAGTAAGATCGCCAGTTCACATGTCGATGCGCCAGTCGCCATATTGCGAGTGTACTGCTCGTGCCCTGGGGTGTCGGCGATAATAAATTTACGCTTCTCGGTAGAGAAATAACGGTAAGCCACGTCAATGGTGATGCCCTGTTCGCGCTCAGCTTGCAGGCCGTCCACCAGCAGTGCCAGATCCAGCTTTTCGCCCTGGGTGCCGTGACGCTTACTGTCGTTATGCAGCGATGAGAGCTGATCTTCGTAGATTTGGCGGGTATCGTGCAGCAGGCGACCAATCAGGGTACTTTTGCCGTCATCGACGCTACCACAGGTCAGAAAACGCAGCAGGCTTTTATGTTGTTGCGCAATCATCCAGGCTTCGACGCCGCCTTCATTGGCGATTTGTTGTGCAAGTGCGGTGTTCATCTTAAAAATACCCCTGACGTTTTTTCAGCTCCATAGACCCCGCCTGGTCGCGGTCAATCACGCGGTCCTGACGTTCACTGGTGGTAGAAACCAGCATCTCTTCGATGATCTCCGGCAGTGTTTGTGAATTTGACTCCACCGCACCGGTCAGCGGCCAGCAGCCCAGCGTACGGAAACGCACCATCCGTTTTTTAATCACTTCGCCCGGTTGCAGGTCGATACGGTTGTCATCAATCATCATCAACATACCGTCGCGTTCCAGAACCGGACGTTCCGCAGCGAGATACAGTGGCACAATGTCGATATTTTCCAGCCAGATGTATTGCCAGATATCCTGCTCGGTCCAGTTAGAGAGCGGGAAGACGCGGATGCTTTCACCTTTGTTAATTTGCCCGTTGTAGTTGTGCCACAGCTCCGGGCGCTGATTTTTCGGATCCCAGCGATGGAAGCGGTCACGGAAAGAGTAGATTCGCTCTTTAGCGCGGGATTTCTCTTCATCACGGCGCGCACCACCGAAGGCGGCATCAAAACCGTATTTGTTCAGCGCCTGCTTCAGGCCTTCAGTTTTCATAATATCGGTATGTTTCGCGCTGCCGTGTACGAATGGATTAATCCCCATCGCCACGCCTTCCGGGTTTTTATGCACCAGCAGCTCGCAGCCGTAGGCTTTAGCAGTACGATCGCGGAACTCATACATCTCGCGGAATTTCCAGCCGGTATCGACATGCAGCAACGGGAAAGGCAGCGTACCTGGATAAAACGCCTTGCGCGCCAGATGCAGCATGACGCTGGAATCTTTACCGATAGAGTAGAGCATCACCGGATTTGAGAATTCTGCCGCCACCTCGCGAATAATGTGGATGCTTTCCGCCTCCAGTTGCCGCAGGTGAGTAAGTCGTTTTTGAGCCATAACCGTTCCTTTGCAATACCGCTATTTTCTTGCCATCAGATGTTTCGACTATAGGGAGCGTAAGAGAACGAATGAAATTACCAATTAGAATGAGTAGTTCCTTAACGGAATAACGATTTGGCAAAGCTAATATCAAAAAGTGCTTAAGGCACCGGATTTCGGGCGTTTAGGAAGATTTGAAATTGTTTTAGCGCAGCGGCAGTTTCATACTATGGCGGTAAAAAAATTTGCATGGTATTTAAGGACTCACTATGTTTTCCGCATTGCGCCACCGTACCGCTGCCCTGGCGCTCGGCGTATGCTTTATTCTCCCCGTACACGCCTCGTCACCTAAACCTGGCGATTTTGCTAATACTCAGGCACGACATATTGCTACTTTCTTTCCGGGACGCATGACCGGAACTCCTGCAGAAATGTTATCTGCCGATTATATTCGCCAACAGTTTCAGCAAATGGGTTATCGCAGTGATATTCGGACATTTAATAGTCGGTATATTTATACCGCCCGCGATAATCGTAAGAGCTGGCATAACGTGACGGGAAGTACGGTGATTGCCGCTCATGAAGGCAAAGCGCCGCAGCAGATCATCATTATGGCGCATCTGGATACTTACGCCCCGCTGAGCGATGCTGACGCCGATGCCAATCTCGGCGGGCTGACGTTACAAGGAATGGATGATAACGCCGCAGGTTTAGGTGTCATGCTGGAATTGGCAGAACGCCTGAAAAATACGCCTACCGAGTATGGTATTCGATTTGTGGCGACCAGCGGCGAAGAGGAAGGGAAATTAGGCGCTGAGAATTTACTCAAGCGGATGAGTGACACCGAAAAGAAAAATACGCTGCTGGTGATTAATCTCGATAACTTAATTGTTGGCGATAAATTGTATTTCAACAGCGGTGTAAAAACCCCTGAAGCAGTAAGGAAATTAACGCGCGACAGGGCGCTGGCAATTGCGCGCAGTCACGGAATAGCCGCAACGACCAATCCGGGGTTGAATAAAAATTATCCGAAAGGCACTGGGTGTTGTAATGACGCAGAAATATTCGACAAAGCGGGCATTGCTGTACTTTCGGTGGAAGCGACTAACTGGAATCTTGGGAATAAGGATGGTTATCAGCAACGCGCAAAAACAGCCGCATTCCCTGCGGGAAATAGCTGGCATGACGTAAGACTGGATAATCAACAGCATATTGATAAGGCACTTCCTGGAAGAATAGAACGTCGCTGCCGTGACGTTATGCGGATAATGCTACCGTTGGTGAAGGAGCTGGCGAAGGCGTCTTGATGGGTTTGAAAATGGGAGCTGGGAGTTCTACCGCAGGGGCGGGGAATTCTAAGTGATATCCATTATCGCATCCAGTGCGCCCGGTTTATCCCCGCTGGCGCGGGGAACACACTAAGCATACATAACTGTTTTTAAACAAATTTATTCCGCATCAACAATCTACCAACTAAATTAAAACATTTCCTTATTTTTAAAGAACGGATAACTTATTGATTATCAACAGGAAGAAAAGAAACCAAACGTAACCCATCCAAATCCACCGGAATACGTCTGTTTTCTCCCCAGGTCTGAAATTCAAAACCCGACTCGGTATTGGTCGCCCAGGCCATCACCACATTTCCGCAACCAGCCAGTTGGGTAATTTGCTGCCAGATCATCTCCCGAATACGTTTTGATGTATCACCAACATACACACCGGCACGCACTTCCAGTAGCCAGATTGCGAGCCGTCCACGTAAGCGCGGCGGGACATTTTCTGTAACAACCACGACCATGCTCATCAGCCGCGTCCTCGATGACCGCTATCGCCCAACGTTTCAGGTTCGGGGATGGCTGGCGGTAACATATCCGGCGCAGGTTGTGGCGGTTCAATTTCACCTGCGGCAAGGACTTCCTCAATTAACGGTATTAATTTGCCCGTTAACTTAGTGCTACGGAAAATATCACGACAGGCTAATCTGACTTCTTTATCAGGTTCTGCGGGTTGCCTCGCCGCTATTTCAAATGCCTTTGGTACAACCGAATCAAATTTAATGATATCGGCTATGTCATAAACAAATGAAAGCGGTTTGCCACTATGGATAAACCCAATAGCGGGCGCATATCCCGCGGCTAATACTGCCGCTTCAGATATACCGTACAGACATGATGTAGCAGCACTGATGCAGCGATTCACAACATCGCCTTTTCCCAGTCTTTAGGATCGTATTTGCGACCATTCCATTTCACACCATATTGTTTCGCCAGTAATGCATACGTCTGGCGAACGCGAGATCCCTCAATTCCACGTAGCTGCTCCACTGAACGGCGAGCTGGCGGTGGCTCACGAAAACGTAATTCATACATTTTGCGCACCACCTTCAGACGTAGATCTTCCGTTAAAGCCAGCTTTGCCTGGTAGAGTAACTTATCAGCACGCGCCCCACCGGGTTGTCCGGAAGAGTAGACGCGAACACCCGCTTCACCGACCCAGACCAGTAGCGTCCCCACCGTGGCGGCCAGATGCACCGCCGCGTGGGAAACTCTCGTTCCCGGTTCGAGCATAATGCAGGCGACCGATCCCACCGGAATGTGCGTGCGGATCCCGGTTTTATCGATCAGCACGAAAGCGCCGTCCAGTACGTCGATTTGCCCGTACTGGAGGAAGATCATAGAGGTGCGATCTTTTAACGGGATCGGGCTCAGCGGTACAAACGTCACGCCTCTGCTCCGGGTTTGATCAGCATCAGACCACAGCCGAACGCGCGGCTTTTGCCATACCCCTGACTGAGACGTTGCAGAAATAACCCGGGATCGGTGACCGTAAGCATCCCCGTATAATCCACGCTACTGAACTGGATCAGTTGCCGGGAGTTTTCCCGCCGCAGTTGCTGTTGTCGGTAGGCATCAACCGAGGTATCCAGCAGTGTAAAACCACTTCTCTCCCCCTGGGCTGCCAGCCAGTCCAGCGCCGCCTGTTGTTGATGCAACCAGACATCACTTCCTTCCGCCTGCCCCCTCACCTGCCGTTTCGCCTCCATCAGCAGATCGTGGCGCTTGCCCGCTTTACAGATTGTTGGATTCGCCCGCAGGTTGAAACAAAGTTGTTGTCCGGTACACAGCTCGGGCGCAAATGACCGGCATTCTATGGTGAACGTATCACTTTCCGCCGGGCGTTCCTGCGACAGTACAAAAAAGCGAAACGCGCCCTGGAGTTCTTCCCGACGATAAAGAAATTGCCTTTCTTTGCCGCTAGGGAAGAGATCCCACAGCCACTGATGCATCACATATTCACCGCGATCCACCAGATGCAGCAACTGCGCAGGCGAAAGCTGGCCGGTATGTAAGGTTATTCTTGAGAGGTACATGGTTCCTCCTTGCTGAGCCACGGCCCCTGATTGACGGTGCGTTCCCCAAACAGCCACTGCTGACGATTTAAAGGAACATCCCGGCGGCGTAATATTTTGCTCGCGACCAGGCCGTCGTGTTTCCCTTCCCACCAGCATTCATCCTGAAGTTTCGGGAGTGAAACTTTCAGTTTATGGAAATGATCCTGATACTGTTGGTATGCATTACATAAGGCATCACACGCGTTGCCTTCGAGCAGTAACGGCGCAAGAGGTAATGCCAGCGGATGACTTTTTCGCCCCAGATAAAGCGGAAAAACTGGATGGCGTAAACCGTCCTGCAACTGTTCGAGGCTGTAAGGCGCATCGGCTGTTGTTGCCACCGCCACCATCCACCAGGCATCGGTGTAGTAGTCGCGCCGGGAGATAATCGCGCTCAAAAGCTCAGGGTCGCTCAACTCTTCGCGACGGCTGAAATAACGTGCTTTACGCACCTCTTTTGGCATCTGGACCGTGTGATAATCCCGTGCCCAGCGCGGGTTACGGCTGGCGCAAACCACCAGTGAATAGTGGCGATTAAACGCGTTTAGGCGTTCGGTATCATCACGCCGGATCCCTACCCCGGCAGCCAGCAGCCCCAGCAATGCTGAGCGCGAAGGCAGGGTGATGCTGCCAACTTACTGATTTAGTGTATGATGGTGTTTTTGAGGTGCTCCAGTGGCTTCTGTTTCTATCAGCTGTCCCTCCTGTTCAGCTACTGACGGGGTG
>NZ_MDGW01000568.1:0-200 GCF_001712525.1 Shigella sp. FC1661 | reverse complement strand
TCATACAGGAGCAGTCTGGTCTGAAAACATCAATGTCGCGTAAAGGTCACTGTTACGACAACGCTCCGATGGAAAGCTTCTGGGGAACGCTGAAAAATGAGAGCCTGAGCCACTATCGTTTTAATAACCGGGATGAAGCCATCTCAGTAATACGGGAATACATTGAGATTTTCTACAATCGTCAGCGTCGTCACTCTCGT
>NZ_MDGW01000567.1:0-202 GCF_001712525.1 Shigella sp. FC1661 | reverse complement strand
CAGAAGCAGAAAAAGCTTATTATGCTTCCATCGGAAACGATGATCTGGCAGCCTGAGTTCACAGATAAAACACTCTCCAGGAAACCCGGGGCGGTTCACAGATTCCCTGAACAGTTCTCGATAATCGGGAAACTCAGAGCGCATTATCCTGTGGTCACACTCTGCCAAGTGTTCGGGGTTCATCGCAGCAGCTACAGATACT
>NZ_MDGW01000566.1:0-203 GCF_001712525.1 Shigella sp. FC1661 | reverse complement strand
CAGCTCCGTCATGCTCTGTTACTCCTGTAGCAGCCTTACGGCATTCTGTTTCCCGTTTTCCATCGTCCAGTTCGTTTCGGCTTTCATCCCCTCGGGCAAACCAGAAAACGTCCGTTGCTCCCCTCGTGATAACGCACGCCCCATGTCTTCGCGTTCAGTTTCCGCAATGTCTCTTCCTGTACCCTGATTTCTTCCAGGTTCGT
>NZ_MDGW01000565.1:0-203 GCF_001712525.1 Shigella sp. FC1661 | reverse complement strand
TTTGCCGTTACGCACCACCCCGTCAGTAGCTGAACAGGAGGGACAGCTGATAGAAACAGAAGCCACTGGAGCACCTCAAAACACCATCATACACATAAATCAGTAAGTTGGCAGCATCACCATATACATGGAATTAGTTGCACTGCAAATAATTATTTGAAACAGGCCTTGGAACGAATTATAAAAATTGAACGGTAAGTACA
>NZ_MDGW01000569.1:0-20333 GCF_001712525.1 Shigella sp. FC1661 | reverse complement strand
GGAGCTTGTGGAGCAAGAGCTGTGGGGTGTCTTACTGGCTTATAATCTGGTGAGATATCAGATGATTAAAATGGCGGAACATCTGAAAGGTTACTGGCCGAATCAACTGAGTTTCTCAGAATCATGCGGAATGGTGATGAGAATGCTGATGACATTGCAGGGCGCTTCACCGGGACGTATACCGGAGCTGATGCGCGATCTTGCAAGTATGGGACAACTTGTGAAATTACCGACGAGAAGGGGAAGGGCCTTCCGAGAGTGGTAAAGGAGAGGCCCTGGAAATACCCCACAGCCCCGAAAAAGAGCCAGTCAGTTGCTTAACTGACTGGCATTACGCCCATCGGCGCCATTTTTTATGCTTCCGCCAGCGGCGGCAAAATCAATTCATCGCTCTCATGCTGCTGGGTGTAGCGCATCACTTCCAGTACGCGCAACCCCGCACGGTGCACCGCATCGTTTAACGCCTTCCCTTTCAGCAAACCACTGATAAGCTGAGCACAAAACAGGTCGCCAGTCCCTTTCAGGTCGGTTTTTACCCGTGAATGGGAAATGACATTCACGCTGTCGGCACTGACCACCACCACCTGCATCTCCTGATTTTCTTCATTACCGGAGGCGCTGGTAATCACCACCCATTTTAATGTGTCTGAAAGCAGACTTTTTGCGGCAGCAATGGCACTGTCGAGATCGCGGCAATTTTTACCGGTCAGGATTTCCAGCTCAAAGATATTGGGGGTAATTCCCTGCGCCAGCGGCAGTAAATATTGTCGATACGCCTCGGGAAGGTCAGGTTTGACATAAATTCCGCTATCAATATCGCCAATCACCGGATCGACCATGATCAATAGGTCAGGATGGTCTTTGCGTAGCGCAGTCAGCCACTCGGCAAGGATTTTGATTTGCGATGCCGTTCCCATATAGCCCGTGGTTACAGCGCGCAGCTGGCGCAGCGCATCATGCTCCTGAAGCGCACGCAAATAACCGCTAAACCATTCATCCGGAATCGCACCACCGTAGAAAGTGTCATAATGCGGCGTATTGCTCAGCAATACCGTCGGCACGGCAAAAACATTCAGACCGTTCTGTTTGATAGCAGGCACGGCAATGCTGTTGCCCACGCTGCCGTAAACCACCTGCGACTGCACGGCGACGATATCCGCCTGCAGCGCCCTGCTCTTATCGTTAAACAACAACAAACTACTCATTTAATTTTTTCTCCTTGCCGATGATCCTCATCGTATTCCAACCGAAACTTTACCTGATTCTGGCAGTCAAATCGGCTATTACAAAACAAGGATAAGGTAATTCAATGAAGAAAATCATTTGTCTGGTCATTACACTACTAATGACACTCCCCGCTTACGCGAAGTTAACTGCCCATGAAGAAGCCCGCATCAACGCCATGCTGGAGGGATTATCACAGAAAAAGGATTTGATATTTGTGCGCAACGGTGATGAACATACCTGCGATGAAGCGGTTTCTCATCTGCGTCTGAAGCTCGGCAATACCCGTAACCGCATTGACACTGCCGAGCAGTTTATTGATAAGGTTGCTTCGTCGTCATCGATTACCGGGAAGCCGTATATTGTGAAGATCCCCGGTAAGAGCGATGAGAACGCACAGCCTTTTTTACATGCGCTAATTGCGCAGACGGATAAAACGGTGCCTGCGCAATAATCTTAAATCCCCGCCCCCTGGCTAAAATGCTCTTCCCCAAACACTCCGGTGGAGAGGTAGCGATCGCCACGATCGCAGATGATCGCTACCACCACCGCACCAGGGTTAGCTTTTGCCACCCGCAGTGCTCCAGCAACCGCGCCGCCTGAGCTGACGCCACAGAATATTCCTTCCCGCACCGCCAGTTCGCGCATGGTGTTTTCCGCATCGCGCTGATGAATATCCAGCACCTCATCCACCAGAGAAGCGTTGAAAATCCCCGGCAGATATTCCGCAGGCCAGCGGCGAATGCCGGGAATACTGCTGCCTTCTTCCGGCTGCAGGCCGACAATGGTCACCGGTTTGGATTGTTCGCGCATAAAGCGTGAAACGCCGGTGATAGTGCCGGTTGTTCCCATGCTGGAGACAAAATGGGTAATGCGCCCGCCGGTTTGCTGCCAGATTTCCGGCCCGGTAGTGGTGTAATGGGCGTAAGGGTTATCGGGATTATTGAACTGATCGAGCAGCTTTCCTTCGCCACGATTCGCCATCTCCAGCGCCAGATCGCGCGCACCTTCCATGCCCTGCTCTTTGGTGACAAGAATCAGTTCCGCACCATAAGCACGCATCGCCGCACGGCGTTCCTGGCTCATGTTGTCGGGCATCAGCAATTTCATGCGATAGCCTTTAAGCGCGGCAATCATTGCCAGCGCAATGCCGGTGTTACCACTGGTGGCTTCGATTAACACATCACCCGGTTTAATTTCCCCGCGCTTTTCCGCCTCGACGATCATCGAAAGTGCCGCACGATCTTTCACCGAACCTGCCGGGTTATTGCCTTCCAGTTTCAACCAGACTTCACTGCCGTTATTCGGCCCCATTCGCTGCAACTTTACCAGAGGCGTATTGCCTATTGTTTGTTCTAATGTACTCACGATCTCTATCCATACGTGGTGTTGCCTGATGCGACGCTTGCGCGTCTTATCAGGTCTACAGGTTACAAACCTTGCCATTAAAAAGCCCGGATCGCGGGAAGCGCCTCCGGGCGTTTAACATTCACTCAACCTATCAGGCGCTTTGTGCGAGAGCAAGTTCCTCATCTCGGGTTTCGATACGCTCGTCGCCGTTATACAGCCACGCATGTTGCAGACCAACGAATAAACGCTCGCCACGCTGCGGGGCATCGTCGCCATGCATCACGACCGTCAGCGGTTCGTTGTACCACCCCAGCGGCTGCACCACTAATTGGGTGTAGTGACCTTTCGGGCTGGCTTCCAGTACCTGTACCGGCAGCGGCGAATCGAGACTGGTACGGCGGCTGATATCCACTTCCCACGGGCGCAGGAAGAGATCCACCGGCCCCTGATACGCAGGCGTATACCCCAGCGGCCAGCGATGTGCGCCAACATGGAACTGCCCGCCGCGAATGGTTCCCTGCAGGCGGTTCACTTCGCCCATAAATTCGAGCACAAATCGGGTCGCTGGTTCGCGCCATACCTGGTCCGGCGCATCAGCCTGCTCGATATTGCCCAGGCTCATCACCACTACACGATCAGCTACTTCGGTCGCTTCTTCCTGGTCGTGGGTCACGAACACGCTGGTGAATTTCAGCTCTTCATGCAGTTGACGCAGCCAGCGACGCAGCTCTTTACGCACCTGCGCATCCAGCGCGCCAAACGGTTCATCAAGCAGGAGAATTTGCGGTTCAACAGCCAGCGCGCGCGCCAGCGCCACGCGCTGTTTCTGGCCGCCGGAAAGCTGTGCCGGATAACGATCCGCCAGATGCGCAAGCTGGACCATCTCCAGCAATTTTGTCACTTTCGCTTTGATGGCTGCGGAATTCGGGCGCTCGCGACGTGGCAGCACCGTCAGGCCAAAAGCGATATTGTCGAACACCGTCATATGACGGAACAGCGCGTAATGCTGGAACACGAAACCGACTTTACGATCGCGTGCGTGCAGGCGGCTCACGTCGGTACCGTGGAAGCGAATATGCCCGCTGGTTTGATGCTCCAGCCCGGCAATAATGCGCAGCAGCGTGGTTTTTCCGGAACCGGACGGCCCCAGCAGCGCGACCATCTGACCAGAAGGAATATCCAGTGAGATATCGTTCAGCACCTGGGTGCGACCAAACGACTTCTTAATATTGGCAATCTCAATGCTCATGATGCTCCTCCTGCTGCGCGCGTTTTTCCTGATTCTCCAGACGCCACTGCAACATACTCTTTAAAAACAGGGTGATAATCGCCATCAGCGTCAACAGCGCGGCGGCGGTAAAGGAGCCGACGGTGTTGTAGTCCTGCTCCAGCAATTCAATCTGTAACGGCAGCGAAAGTGTTTCGCCGCGAATCGAGCCGGAAACCACCGACACCGCACCAAACTCGCCAATCGCGCGGGCGTTGGTTAGCACCACACCATACAGCAGCGCCCAGCGAATGTTCGGCAATGTGACGCGACGGAACATCTGCCAGCCAGACGCGCCAAGCAAAATCGCCGCTTCGTCTTCCTGGCTGCCCTGGCTTAACATCACCGGCACCAGCTCGCGCACCACAAAAGGACAGGTCACAAAGATGGTGACCAGCACCATTCCCGGCCAGGAGAACATAATCTGCAAATTATGTTCATCCAGCCAGCCGCCCAGCGGACCGTTAGAGCCGTAGAACAGCAGATACACCAGACCGGCAACCACCGGCGATACGGCAAACGGAATGTCCAGTAGCGTCAGCAGTAACTGGCGTCCGGGGAAGTTAAAGCGCGTTACCAGCCACGCCAGCAGAATGCCGAACACCAGGTTCACCGGTACGGCAATCAGCGCAATCATCACCGTCAGCCAAATGGCGTGCAGCATGTCCGGATCGGCCAGATTCTGTAAAACCGGCATCAGCCCTTTGCTGAACGCCTGTACGAAGATATAAATCATCGGCACCAGCAGGATGAACGCCGATACCAGCATCCCGATGCCAATCAGAAACCATTTGCCCCAGTTAATCGGGCGCGCGTCATAACGCTTCAATTGGGTAACTTCCGCCATTAATGACCTACCACACGCCGACCAAAGCGACTTTGCAGAGTGTTAATTGAGAACAGCAGCAGCAGGGATGCCGCGAGGATCACCGAAGCAATCGCGCTCGCCGCCGGGTAATCAAACTCCTGCAAGCGCACAAAAATCATCAGCGACGTCACTTCCGTCTTCCAGGCGATGTTCCCGGCGATAAATATCACCGCGCCAAACTCACCAAGACTACGGGTAAACGACAACGCCACGCCCGCCACCAGCGCTGGAGAAAGTTCCGGCAGCACCACTTTGCAGAAACTCTGCCAGCGCGTTGCACCAAGCGTTTCCGCCGCTTCTTCATATTCTGGGCCTAACTCTTCCAGCACCGGCTGCACGGTACGCACCACAAACGGAATGCTGGTAAAGGCCATCGCCACCGCAATACCAAGCCAGGTATAGGTGACTTTGATATCAAACTTCGCCAGCCATTCACCGTAAAAACCGTTTACGGAAAAGAGCGAGGCCAGCGTTAAACCGGCGACTGCCGTTGGCAGCGCAAAGGGTAAATCCATCAGCGCATCAAGCAGCGTGCGGCCCGGAAAGCGATAACGTGTTAAAATCCACGCCATCAGCAGACCGAAAACGCCGTTAAAAATCGATGCCACAAACGCCGACAGCAGCGTCACTTTGTAGGCCGCGACCACTTGTGGGTTGGTGATCACCTCCCAGTACTGCGCCCAGCTCATCTGAGCCAGCTGCATCACCAGCGCGGAGAGCGGCAGCAGCAAAATCAGGCACACAAACAGCAGACTGGTGCCGAGGCTTAAGGTAAAGCCCGGCAGCACGCGTCTTGATGAAACTGCAAACATCAGTTACGCCCCGCCGCTAACAGCTTGTCTAACTCGCCGCCGCTGGTGAAGTGGGTTTTCATCACTTCCGGCCAGGAGCCAAATTTGTCTTCCACGCGGAACAGCTCGGTCTGCGGGAATTTATCTTTCAGTTTGTCCATGACTTCCGGGTTATTTACGCGGTAGTAATAGTCGGTGATGATGGTCTGCGCCTGCGGGCTGTAGAGCCAGTTCAGGTAGGCTTTTGCTGCTTTTTCCGTACCGTTGGCCTGCACGTTTTTATCGACCCACGCCACCGGGAATTCCGCCAGAATGTTGGTTTTCGGAATCACCACTTCAAAGCCTTGCGCTTCATACTGTTTACGGATGTTGTTCACTTCCGACTCGAAGCTGATCAGTACATCGCCCAGGCCGCGCTCGGCAAAAGTGGTGGTCGCGCCACGACCGCCAGTATCGAACACTTCAACGTTTTTCAGGAACTGGGTCATAAACTGTTCGGTTTTGGCTTTGTCGCCACCGTCAGCTTTATCCGCTGCGCCCCATGCCGCCAGATAGGTATAACGCGCGTTACCCGACGTTTTCGGGTTCGGGAAAATCAGCTTCACGTCGGAGCGCACCAGGTCGTTCCAGTCGTGGATATTCTTCGGGTTGCCCTTACGCACCAGGAAGCCCATGGTGGAGTAGAACGGCGAGCTATTATTCGGCAGGCGCGACTGCCAGTCAGCCGGGATCAGCTTGCCTTTGTCGTGCAGAATTTGTACGTCGGTCACCTGGTTATAAGTGACAACGTCGGTTTTTAAGCCCTGCAAAATTGCCAGCACCTGTTTTGATGACCCGGCATGAGATTGTTTTATCGTCAGTTTGTCGCCGCCGTTATCTTTTGCCCATTGCTGTTCAAACGGCGGATTCAGGGCGGCAAACAGCTCGCGGGAGACGTCATAAGAACTGTTCAGCAGTTCCGTTGCCTGTACATGGCCCGCCAGCAGCAGAGAAGCGACCAGCGCGAGTGAGTTCTTTTTCAGTAAGTTAACGGCCATTGCGCACCCTTATAAATTTAATGACTTTCTAATAGCCATCATATTTATAACGGACGTGAAAGGAGTAACGGTTTTATATACCGTTTGGTGATTTGGAAGTTAAAAAGGGAATAAGAACTTGGTTCAAGACGAAATCCTCCCCACACATGCAGGGAGGAAACAGAGGTGAATCAGATACCGACGCTAACCGTCTCCGGCAGTGTGCTGCCGCCATCAATCACATTCTGTGTACCAGTTAAATAGCTGGATTCATCCGATGCGAGGAAGGCCGCCAGTTCGCCGACTTCCAGCGGATCGGCGAGGCGACGCATCGGGATTGCTTTCGCCATTTCAGTCAGCACCGACTCTGGATCTTCCGGGTTCGACTGGCGGGCAATGCTTTCCGCCATTGGTGTGCGCACGTATCCCGGGCAAATGGCGTTAACGCGAATACCAGACTGCGCGTACTCCACCGCCAGCGATTTTGTCAGGCCAACAATCGCCGCTTTCGTTAAGGCGTACGCCGTTTCGCCAGGATCGGCCACCATATCACCAGTGACTGAAGACATCATCACAATGCGACCATCTTTGCGCGCAATCATCTCCGGCAGCACCGCCTTCGTGACGTTCCATACGCCTTTAATATTGATATCAATATGGAAATCGCGATCGTCATCGCTCATATCGAGGAAACTGCCCAGACGACAAACGCCTGCGTTATTCACCAGGATATCAATGCGCCCTTCTTTTTCCTTCGCGCGTTTGATAGCTGCGGCTACCGACGCCGGGTCACGCACATCGGCGACAACCGCCGTACAGCGATGACCACGACCACACAGTTCGTCCGCCAGCTTTTCGATCTCAGGGGAGATATCCAGCAAGATTAGGTTCGCGCCATGACGTGCAAAAGTTCTGGCAATTCCTTCGCCAATTCCCTGCAATGCGCCCGTAATCAGTGCTGTCTTGCCCGTGAGTTTACCCATTTTAATGCTCTCCTTGTTAATACAGAGCGTTACACTCCATTCCCTCTGAAAATACAGGATAAACAAAATATTGCTGCGGATCAGCTCACTAATTCAGGAAAATCTCAATCCAGTCGCTGCTTTATGCATCATTTCAGGCGTTGTGTTAGCTCACTGCTGCGCTGAATCATTTTCAATGACGCCACATCATTGAGTTGCACAAGACCAACAAACAGTAAATCGGTAACAGAATTTTGCGCCGTGCGGGTAGACATCGACGAGCTACGCCATTCGGTTTCACCGGAAACGGTATCGAGCGTGAAATGCGCCAGCCGCCGCAGCGGAGAGTCAGCCAGAGAAGTAATGGCAATCACCGTTGCCCCCTGCTTTCGTGCCGCTTCTGCGCACAAGACAATCTCTTTTTTACTGCCGCTGTAAGAGATAGCGATTTGTACATCGCCTTTTTTCAACGCCTGGGAAACGGTGGCTTGTACGTGCGTGTCGGCTTCGCAGGCCACGCGATAGCCAATTTTCATCAGTTTGAACGACAGATCGCGCCCCACCAGCGCCGATCCGCCCAGGCCCGTTATCTGGATAAACGGTGCTTTACTGATGACCTCAATGATTTTTTGCAGCCGCGCGTAGTCGAACAACGCACAGGTTTGCTCCAGCGCCAGCTCTTTTTCGCGATTCAATTTGCGGGCAATCACTTCCAGCGAATCATCACTGGTAATCGAACTGTGCAGGTGCAGCGCCGTGGTATTCGTTTTCTCCCGGCTGGCACTGTATTCGCCTATTAACGCCATACGCAATTCAGTAAATCCTTGCGCGCCGATTTTTTGGGCAAATTTCACTATGCTCGACTGGCTAATGCCGAGCTGTTTCGCCATCTGCCGTGAAGAAACGGATTGCAGCTCACTCACGTTGGCCTGCAGAAAGTCAGCGATTTTTTGCTCGTTTTCGGTGAATTCACTCCCCGCATTGCTTATTTTCGTCAGGTACAACATCTTCCACTCTCCTGGGCTGGCAGCATAAATTCCGCTTAAGTTCTTATGACGCTCTTCACACTCTGCGAGTGTAGACTCAATGATTCCTTTAAGTCTGTCAATTCAGGATATATGATTCCATACATCTGCAATTATTTGATCGTAAATAGTAAGGTCACCACCGATGCAACTTGAAAAGATGATTACTGAAGGCTCGAACGCCGCCTCGGCTGAAATTGACCGCGTATCAACGCTGGAAATGTGCCGGATTATCAACGATGAAGATAAAACCGTACCGCTTGCCGTTGAGCGCGTACTGCCGGATATCGCCGCGGCGATCGATGTTATCCACGCCCAGGTAAGCGGCGGCGGGCGTCTGATTTACCTCGGTGCGGGAACATCCGGTCGTCTGGGGATTCTGGATGCCAGCGAATGTCCGCCCACCTACGGCGTGAAACCGGGTCTGGTGGTTGGTTTGATTGCTGGCGGCGAATATGCCATTCAGCACGCGGTGGAAGGCGCGGAAGATAGCCGGGAAGGCGGTGTTAATGATCTGAAAAATATTAATTTAACGGCACAGGATGTGGTGGTTGGCATTGCTGCCAGCGGTCGCACGCCGTATGTGATTGCCGGACTGGAATACGCACGCCAGCTCGGCTGCCGCACAGTGGGAATTTCCTGTAATCCGGGGAGCGCCGTTTCAACCACCGCTGAGTTTGCCATTACACCGATTGTAGGTGCCGAAGTTGTTACCGGTTCTTCGCGGATGAAAGCAGGTACAGCGCAGAAACTGGTGCTCAATATGCTTTCCACCGGGCTGATGATTAAATCCGGCAAAGTGTTCGGCAACCTTATGGTCGATGTGGTCGCCACCAACGAAAAACTGCATGTGCGCCAGGTCAATATCGTTAAAAACGCCACCGGATGTAATGCCGAACAAGCGGAAGCGGCGTTAATTGCCTGCGAGCGCAACTGTAAAACGGCCATTGTGATGGTGCTGAAAAATCTCGATGCCGCAGAAGCTAAAAAACGCCTGGATCAACACGGCGGCTTTATTCGTCAGGTTTTAGACAAGGAATAACCCATGGCCAAAGAGATCAGCAGTGAACTTCTGAACACCATTCTTACCCGTGTCGGCGGACCGGGAAATATCGCCAGTTGTGGTAACTGTATGACGCGCCTGCGTCTGGGTGTACATGACAGTTCACTGGTTGATCCCAATATCAAAACGCTGGAAGGCGTGAAGAGCGTCATTTTGACCAGCGACCAGGTGCAGGTCGTTTTTGGACCTGGTAAAGCGCATCGTGCCGCAAAAGCGATGAGCGAGCTGCTGGGCGAGGCACCGGTACAGGATGCCGCAGAAATCGCCGCCCAGAACAAACGTCAGTTAAAAGCCAAACAAACCTCCGGCGTGCAACAATTTCTCGCCAAATTCGCCACCATCTTCACGCCGCTGATCCCCGGTTTTATTGCCGCCGGTCTGCTGCTGGGGATAGCGACGTTAATTGCCACGGTGATGCACGTTCCGGCAGATGCTCAGGGCACGCTACCCGACGCGCTGAATTTTATGAAGGTGTTCAGCAAAGGTTTGTTCACCTTCCTGGTGATTCTGGTGGGCTATAACGCCGCCCAGGCATTTGGCGGCACGGGCGTCAATGGCGCAATTATTGCCGCACTCTTTTTGCTCGGTTATAACCCCGCTGCAACCACCGGTTACTACGCCGGTTTTCACGATTTCTTTGGTCTGCCCATCGATCCGCGCGGCAATATTATCGGCGTGCTGATTGCCGCGTGGGCCTGCGCCCGCATTGAAGGCATGGTGCGCCGCTTTATGCCGGACGATCTCGACATGCTGCTGACCTCGTTAATCACCCTGCTGATCACCGCTACGCTTGCGTACCTGATCATTATGCCGCTGGGTGGCTGGTTATTCGAAGGTATGTCATGGCTGTTTATGCACCTGAACAGTAATCCGTTCGGTTGTGCGGTTTTAGCCGGGCTGTTCCTGATCGCCGTGGTATTTGGCGTGCATCAGGGCTTTATTCCTGTTTACCTCGCGTTAATGGACAGCCAGGGATTCAACAGCTTATTTCCCATCCTTTCAATGGCAGGCGCGGGCCAGGTGGGCGCGGCGCTGGCACTCTACTGGCGGTCGCAACCGCACAGTGCGCTACGCAGTCAGGTACGCGGGGCGATTATTCCCGGCCTGCTGGGCGTTGGTGAACCGCTGATTTACGGTGTCACCCTGCCCCGCATGAAGCCGTTTGTCACCGCCTGTTTAGGCGGTACGGCGGGCGGTTTGTTTATCGGCCTGATAGCCTGGTGGGGTCTGCCGATGGGCTTAAACAGCGCCTTTGGGCCGTCTGGTCTGGTAGCGCTGCCGCTGATGACTTCCGCACAAGGCATCCTTCCGGCCATGGCGGTTTATGCTGGCGGGATTCTGGTGGCATGGGTTTGCGGGTTTATTTTCACCACGCTCTTTGGCTGCCGTAACGTCAATCTGGACTGATATCATGAAACGGACAATGCTCTATCTTTCTCTGCTGGCTGTTAGTTGTAGCGTCAGCGCCGCAAAATACCCTGTTCTGACAGAAAGCTCGCCAGAGAAAGCAGGGTTTAACGTCAAACGGCTTAACCAGATGGATCGCTGGATTAGCCAGCAAGTTGATGCCGGTTATCCCGGCGTAAACCTGCTGATCATTAAAGATAATCAGATTGTGTATCGCAAAGCCTGGGGAGCGGCGAAAAAGTACGATGGCAGCGTGTTGATGGAACAGCCTGTCAAAGCCACCACCGGGACGCTGTATGACCTGGCCTCAAACACCAAAATGTACGCCACGAACTTCGCCCTGCAAAAGCTGATGAGCGAAGGCAAACTGCATCCTGACGATCGGATTGCGAAATATATTCCGGGGTTTGCCGATAGTCCAAATGACACCATTAAAGGCAAAAACACCCTGCGGATTTCTGACCTGCTGCATCACAGCGGCGGTTTCCCGGCAGATCCGCAATACCCGAATAAAGCGGTCGCGGGCGCGTTATATTCCTAGGATAAAGGCCAGACGCTGGAGATGATCAAGCGCACGCCGCTGGAATATCAGCCCGGCAGCAAACATATCTACAGCGATGTCGATTATATGCTGCTTGGATTTATCGTCGAGTCGGTTACCGGTCAGCCGCTTGACCGCTATGTTGAAGAGTCGATTTATCGCCCGCTCGGCCTGACACATACGGTATTTAACCCGCTGCTGAAAGGCTTTAAACCGCAACAAATTGCCGCCACGGAATTGAACGGCAATACCCGCGATGGCGTGATCCATTTCCCGAATATCCGCACCTCCACTCTCTGGGGTCAGGTGCACGATGAAAAAGCCTTTTATTCGATGGGCGGCGTTTCCGGGCACGCAGGTTTGTTTTCCAATACCGGCGATATTGCGGTGTTAATGCAAACGATGCTGAACGGCGGGGGCTATGGCGATGTGCAGCTGTTCAGTGCGGAAACGGTGAAGATGTTCACCACCAGCTCTAAGGAAGATGCCACTTTTGGCCTCGGCTGGCGCGTGAATGGTAATGCCACCATGACGCCGACGTTTGGCACGCTGGCAAGCCCGCAAACCTACGGTCACACTGGCTGGACCGGGACAGTAACCGTTATCGATCCGGTCAATCATATGGCGATTGTGATGTTAAGCAACAAGCCCCATTCGCCAGTTGCCGATCCACAAAAAAATCCCAATATGTTCGAAAGCGGTCAGTTACCGATTGCAACTTATGGTTGGGTAGTTGATCAGGTGTATGCGGCGTTGAAGCAAAAGTAATAAAAAGGCCAGTCAGTTTTGTTACTGGCTGGCCTTTAATCATAGAATCAGAAACGCTTACAGCGCCATCAGCTTGTCCAGCGACGGCGCGAAGTAATAGCCGCCGGTTACCGGTTTGGTGAAACACAACATCGCATCACGCTTACCATCGGTATCGCCAAACATGCTCAGCAGTTGCTGCTCAATGTTATGCAGACGCGCGCAGTAGGCGCAGAAGTACAGACCGTGAGTGCCACTGGCGGTGCCGTACGGCAGGCTCTGGCGAACAATCTTCAGCCCTTTGCCATCTTCTTTCAGATCAACGCGGGTGAGGTGAGAGGTTTCCGGACGTTCGTCGCCGTCAATCTCTTCGTTGGCCTCTTTGGTGCGCCCGATCATCATCTCCTGATCGTGAACGCTCATCCGGTTGAGCTGCTTCAGGTTGTGCTCCCAACGCTGCACAAACACATAGCTGCCGCCGGCATCCACGCCGTCTTTGATAACCGCCACTTCGCGGCGCGTCTCTTCACCCGCCGGGTTTTCTGTACCGTCAACAAAGCCGCTCAGGTCACGCTCTTCCACCCAACGGAAGCCGTGGATCTCTTCTTTCACTTCAATGCAGTCACCAAAGGCTTCCATCGCCGCCTGAGCGACAGAGAAGTTTACGTCGTGACGCAGAGAAAGAATGTGGATCAACACATCGAACTGGGTCGTCGGCGCAAGGCCTTTACCGTAGCCCGGAAAATCTTTCAGCTCTTCTGCCCCAACGCCGCCGCTCAGAGCGCGCCAGGTGTTGTTACCAAAGGCAACCACCGCACCAAGATGCGCGTCCGGGAATTTCGCTTCAAAAGTTGCCAGTTTGTCGGCAAATGTTTTACTGGCCGCACGCAGGGCGTCAACTTCCCCTTTCACGTTGGCTTCGATCCAAATCGCCGCGCGGCAATGTTCTGGCAAAATGCCACTCTGAACCTGAGACATTGTTCCTCCTGAAAATAAGAATGCCACGCAATCCGTGGCATTGTTGAGCGCTATTTTACGTGTTTTTTCGCGGCGGCGGTTTGTTCAGACGCAAATTAACGCCGCCAGATAATTTTACTGACTTTCCAGTTTTTCAGGGTATCGTCCGAAGGCATTAACCCTTCAGGACCACGCCATTCCCCACTGAACTGGTAGCTAATATGTTGACTGCCTTCGGCTTTACATTCGACGGCACGATTATCATCACCATCAGCTTTTTGGCAATTGCCAAATGCTTTGCTGTAAAGGTCGCTAAACGGTGTACCGATTTTAACACCGGTGTCAGCAGGAATATCGCTATCCAGCACGTCAATGCGACTGATCGTGCCTTGATCGCCGTTAATCACCATCGCCACGTTGTCGCCTTTCATCACTTCAAAAAAGCGCACCACGTTGCCGTTCGCGGTTTTCATTCCGCTGCGCAGGCGATAATCGCCATCAAGCGCATCAGCAATGGCTTGTTCTTGCAGTGGTGTGGACGCCGTTAATTCACCCACGCCCTGCTCGCTCACTTTGGTGGACGATCCAAACCAGTTCCACGGGTTAGCGGCCGACCAGTTAACTGACGACATCGTGGAACAGCCGGTCAGCATCAACGGCATAGCGCATAACATTAAACGCAGCGATTTCATGTCACTTCCTTTGGTTATTCAATAACGTTGCTTGGAGTGCAAATTCACCAAAAAGTGCCGTTAAAGGTTGATGACAAACACAAAATTGCCTGATGCGCTACGCTTATCAGGCCTACTTTCTCCTGCAATATATTGAATTTTCGATGTTTTGTAGGCCGGATAAGGCGTTCACGCCGCATCCGGCATAAACAAAGCGCACCTCTGCGTTATTCTTTTTCTTCATTAAAACAAGCGCGTAAACGTCGATTGGTCAGCAGCCAGATTAACTCCACAATATCCGCCACTACCAGCGCCAGACCGATACCGCTAACGGATTCACCGTTCAGCCACAGCCACGGTTGCCAGCAAAGTAAAACCACCTGCGCCAACAGCAACAGAAAATAGAGCACATGCCAGGTGCGAGGAAACGAAGCCCGCCGACCGCTCAACAAAAACGCCAGCACCGCCGGAATACCGGGAATCAACCCCAGCCAGAAATTATCGTGATCGGGATAAAACAGATTTAGCAGCGCAGTACCCTGCTCGCGCGACGCACCGGCAATGATAAACAGCACCCAGGTTCGCGCCTGAAGCAATAGCACAAGCCAGAAGAGCAAGGGTAAACGCAGGCGTCCGTGCGCATCATAATGGACAGGATGGAACTCAGTACTCTTCATCTTCAATCAAACGCTTACCCAGACTCAGCATGTCGGCGTGTTCATATCCCAGGCGTTCATACATTCCGAGCACCATGTCGTTATCTTCCGGCACATTGATCTGAATTTTCGGGCAGCCACGAGCAATCAGCTTTTTCTCCAGCCGATTAAGCAACGCATTGGCAATCCCACGCCCACGAAACTCTGGATGCACGCCAAGATAATAAGCAGACCCGCGATGCCCGTCATAACCGCCCATCACCGTTCCGACCACTTCACCGTTCACCTCAGCGACCAAAAACAAACTGACGTCATGGTTCATCTTACGCTCGATGTCCATTTCCGGATCGTTCCACGGACGCAGCAAGTCGCAACGCTCCCAAAGGGTGATAACCTCTTCGAAATCTTCCTGGCGAAATACGCGTATCTCCATGGTATTCGTTACCTTTTTGCGGGTTAAAAGGCTGATTATGGCGTGAACGGTAGAATTAGCCAATATCTGACGAAAATCGGTTGAAAAAGTGGCATAATGGGGAGTTGTCAACTATTGAAATGAAAAGTAAAACAATTCTCAACATCAAACCGTCGTAACGGATTACGCGATACGATATAACATCTGGAACTTTATTATTACAACTCAGGCCGTATGAGCACTTTTAAACCACTAAAAACACTCACTTCGCGCCGCCAGGTGCTGAAAGCCGGTTTGGCTGCCCTGACGTTGTCAGGAATGTCGCAAGCCATCGCCAAAGACGAACCTTTAAAAACCAGCAACGGACACAGCAAGCCGAAAGCCAAAAAATCTGGCGGCAAACGTGTCGTTGTTCTCGATCCAGGCCACGGCGGAATTGATACCGGAGCGATCGGACGCAACGGTTCGAAAGAAAAACATGTGGTGCTGGCGATTGCTAAAAACGTCCGTTCCATTTTGCGTAATCATGGGATTGATGCGCGTTTAACGCGTTCTGGCGATACGTTTATCCCACTTTACGATCGCGTTGAAATCGCCCATAAACATGGCGCAGATCTGTTTATGTCAATTCATGCCGATGGCTTTACCAACCCGAAAGCTGCCGGTGCTTCGGTATTTGCCCTCTCTAACCGTGGGGCAAGTAGCGCAATGGCGAAATACCTGTCTGAACGCGAAAACCGCGCCGATGAAGTTGCCGGTAAAAAGGCGACTGACAAGGATCACCTATTGCAGCAAGTGCTGTTTGATCTGGTGCAAACCGATACTATTAAAAACAGCCTGACGCTTGGCTCGCATATTCTGAAAAAGATTAAGCCGGTGCATAAACTGCACAGCCGCAACACCGAACAAGCCGCGTTTGTGGTGTTGAAATCGCCGTCGGTTCCTTCGGTGCTGGTGGAAACCTCGTTTATCACCAACCCGGAAGAAGAGCGGCTGTTAGGCACGGCGGCGTTTCGTCAGAAAATCGCCACAGCGATTGCTGAAGGCGTGATCAGTTATTTCCACTGGTTCGACAACCAGAAAGCACATTCGAAAAAGCGATAAGTTATGAAACCCGACGCACACCAGGTTAAACAGTTTCTGCTCAACCTTCAGGATACGATTTGTCAGCAGCTGACCGCCGTCGATGGCGCAAAATTTGTCGAAGATAGTTGGCAGCGCGAAGCTGGCGGCGGCGGGCGTAGTCGGGTGTTGCGTAATGGTGGTGTTTTCGAACAGGCAGGCGTCAACTTTTCTCACGTCCACGGCGAGGCGATGCCTGCTTCCGCCACCGCTCATCGCCCGGAACTTGCCGGGCGCAGTTTCGAGGCGATGGGCGTTTCACTGGTAGTGCATCCGCATAACCCGTATGTTCCCACCAGCCACGCGAATGTGCGTTTTTTTATTGCCGAAAAACCGGGTGCAGAGCCCGTCTGGTGGTTTGGCGGCGGCTTCGATTTAACCCCTTTCTATGGTTTTGAAGAAGACGCCATTCACTGGCACCGCACCGCCCGTGACCTGTGCCTGCCATTTGGTGAAGACGTTTATCCCCGTTACAAAAAGTGGTGCGACGATTACTTCTACCTCAAACATCGCAACGAACAGCGCGGTATTGGCGGGCTGTTCTTTGATGATCTGAACACGCCAGATTTCGACCACTGTTTTGCCTTTATGCAGGCGGTAGGCAAAGGCTACACCGACGCTTATTTACCAATTGTAGAGCGACGTAAAGCGATGGCCTACGGCGAGCGCGAGCGCAATTTTCAGCTCTACCGTCGCGGTCGTTATGTCGAGTTCAATCTGGTCTGGGATCGCGGCACTCTGTTTGGCCTGCAAACTGGCGGGCGCACCGAGTCGATCCTGATGTCAATGCCGCCACTGGTACGCTGGGAGTATGATTATCAGCCAAAAGATGGCAGCCCAGAAGCGGCGTTAAGTGAGTTTATTAAGGTCAGGGATTGGGTGTAACTCCCTCACCCCCATTCCCGCATCCGCTGATGCAACGTCAACGACGGCTTCTCGGCAAACAGCTGCTGGTAATCCGTGACAAATTGCCCCAGATGCCAGAATCCCCACTGCATGGCGGCGTCTTTTACCGTTGTGCTTTGCGACCACGGGCTTATCAGTTCGCGGCGTACGGCGTTCAGGCGAATGCGTTTCAGCCACGCGTTTGGGCCAATGCCTAAAATAGCGTGAAACGCGTTTTGTAGCGTGCGGCGACTGACATGCAGTTGATTACACAAGTCCAGCACCGTCACCGGCTCAGACATATTTTCCAGCACATATTCACGGGCGCGGGAAAGTAATCTACGGTAACTCTGATGACTGATGCTTTCCGCCGTCACCATTGGTTGCGCGTCTTCCAGCATCGCCCCCATCGCCATTAGCAAATTATCCCCCAGCACTTTTCGCACTGCAGGCTGATGGAGATTTTCCGGGTTCTCGCAAAACGTCGCCAGCGCCTGTTGGACAAAGCCCCACAGCGCGGCTTTATGCTGCTCTTTCACTTCCAGCGCCGACTGGCTACGCAGCATATGTAATACCCGATCCGGGTTATGCAAAAAGTTAGCCTGCCGGGTGATGACATCTTCAGAAAGCACCACGCCCAGGATCGTGTAATCATCCGGCGTGCTCAGTTCAAATTCAGTGCCACCAGGGCGGGTGGCGATTTCCGCGCTTCCCAGACATTGCGAACCGATAAATCCCTGCTCACCGCGCGTCGCCGGAATGCCAAACCAGAACGAGTTCGGCCAGACCAGGCACGACTGACGCAGCGCCAGACCGGTGTATTCACGAAAAACCTGAATATCATCGAGTAGAATTTCCGTAAATTCACCATGAAACTTGCCCGGATGCAGCTGATCGTAAATCTGCTGCCAGGCGGTAATCGTTAAAGCATGTTCATAGACATCCGTTGTCTGTCGTTGATGAACATTATCCACTTCGACCTTCGGCGTGAGCTTCAGGTTTTCGGGTAAGGGTTCATGATAAAGATGGTGCAAATTGGCTGTACGGGTCTTTTTCATGATGTTAATGCCGGGTGTTGTAGGACACCCGGCACCTCCGACAGGTTAATGGGGCTTGAGACGATAACGACTACTGCGTTTACGTAACGTCCCGGCAGAAAAGAGCTGTTCGAGCGCATTTCTGGCTTTTTCCAGCGGCCAGCCAAAGTGGGCAGCCACTTCTCCTGCCGTCATTCCCTGACGTACTGATGTTAACAGCGCCAACAACTCGTCAGCAGATTCCGCGACGATAACTGGCGCGTCGGGTTCCCTTACGGGTTGCTTCGGCTGGCGGTTAAAGCCAGTAACCAGCCACTGGGTGTCATCGTCTGGCCGACCGATCTCCTTGCGGCTGATGACACGCCCGGTACGCATCGCGGCAGCACAACCTGCGTCCAGCGCCGCACGACACGCCGCCAGATCGCCTTCCACCACCAGCGTTAAGCGACCAGGGTCAAGCACTTCGTGACTGAGCAGACGAACGTTAGCTGCTTTGAGCATGGCATCCGCTGCATCTATCGCGGCGACCATGCCGTCCACTTCCAGCAATCCCAGTGCATTGATCATCGGCAACCTCCGTTACGCACGCTGGATTGGATTACGCGCGATTTCCAGCACTGCATCGGTAAAGGCGTTACAGGCTGCTTTACACGCGGCCTGGCTACCGGTTAAAAATGCTGCCGAGTAGTTGGTTTCAGACGGTGGCGGGACATAGGTCACCAGCTGTACGTCGGCAGATTTCAACGCTGCATCAATGCCGTAGGTCGCTTCCAGCGGCGGTGCCACCAGATACGCCATCGGATCGCCAAGCGTGATCCCGGCGGTTGATGAGAGATAAGAACCGGTACGCGAAACTACATGTGCCAGGAATGCGGTGTTTTCTGCGTCATTAGCCCACTGGAAAGCAGCGCCATTTTCAATATGCGCAACCATCGCATCCAGACCAGCACGCACTTCCGCCGGGTTTGGCCCACCAAGCATAATCAGCACTTCACCGGCAGTCGGTGACGGTCCGTGTGCTGCTCCCGCATACAGCGAGCGGCCATATACCACTTCGACCATCGCCTGCTTGGTCGCTTCGTCAGCCGCAATGTAGGTGACGTCATCGGAATCAGCAGAAATCAGCCCGAGGCTACGAATATGCGGCGGCAATTTTAGTTCACGCGCAAATTCAGCGTTAACGGAGGCAATCACCCGCATGGCGGTTACCGACGGTCGAATCAAATCTAAAGCTGGCATGATGCCTCCTTATCGGGTCATGTTGATGCCGGATGCTTTCTGCTCCAGCATACGTTTCGCCAAATCCACAATGACGGCTGCGGCTTCAACCGGCGGCGTGCCGCCCTGGTGAATGTTAGAGATGCAGGTGCGATCGGCCTCAACGGTGGTCGCCATACGCGGCGAGTAAACGGCGTAACAGGAGAGGCTTTCTGACTGACCCAACCCCGGACGTTCCCCCACCAGCAGGATCACCACTTTCGCGCCGAGGATCTCACCGATCTGATCTTCAATCTTCACGCGACCATAACGAACAAAGAATGGCGTGCCGACTTTCAGCCCGGCCTGTTTCAGGCCGCCATCAGCGGCGGCAGGATCTCTTCGTAGTTCACGGTGATGGCATCAGTTGACAGGCCATCAGAAATAACGACCTGTACGTCCGGATTAGCAACACACTGTGCTTTCAGCGCTTCAACAGCTTCTGCACACAGGCGCGGCCCATATCCGGGCGAGTCAGGTAGAGATTTTTGTCGCTAATTTCGGAGCGTACTTCCAGCAAGCCCTGCGCTTTCACCCACTCTTCCGGCACTTCTTTCAGTACGGTATCTTTCGAACGAGAGTGATCGGCCAGGAAACGCAGCAACGCCTGGGTACGCGGACGCGGACCGGCACGACCGGTACAAACGCGGGCCACGGTGCTGCGACGCAGTTCTGTTAATACGTCTGCGCGATGCGGGTTTTCAACACCAATCCACGCTTTTGCTTCCGCAGAACCTAAATCCAACGCGCAGCTTTCCGAGGTCACCGGTGCCGCACAGGTGGTGGTGGTGCACTTTGCTTCTGACAGCGCGGGGGCCGTTTGTCCGGTAATGACTCCAACTTACTGATAGTGTTTTATGTTCAGATAATGCCCGATGACCTTGTCATGCAGCTCCACCGATTTTGAGAACGACAGTGACTTCCGTCCCAGCCTTGCCAGATGTTGTCTCAGATTCAGATTATGTCGCTCAATGCGCTGAGTGTAACGCTTGCTGATAACGTGCAGCTTTCCCTTCAGGCGTGATTCATACAGCGGCCAGCCATCCGTCATCCATACCACGACCTCAAAGGCCGA
>NZ_MDGW01000563.1:0-203 GCF_001712525.1 Shigella sp. FC1661 | reverse complement strand
GAAGCGGAGCGTCCCGTGCCGGAACGTTACCTCACAGCTGATACTGAGGGTTTCCGGATCCTCTGCGAGCGATTCTGGCTGTTCGGCAGCTGCATCGAGGAGTCACAGGAAGTAGCTGGGGGCTCTCTGAAGAAGGTAATAGCAGCTTTCCCTCGCGCCATTGTTGTCGCCATTTGAACAACAGATTGGCATTAATGCCATTT
>NZ_MDGW01000562.1:0-205 GCF_001712525.1 Shigella sp. FC1661 | reverse complement strand
CGTGAAAATCGTGAACTGCGCCGCAGTAACGATATCCTTCGCCAGGCTTCCGCTTATTTTGCGAAGGCGGAGTTCGACCGCCTCTGGAAAAAGTGATGCCACTGCTGGATAAGCTGCGTAAGCTGTACGGGGTCGGACCGGTATGCAGTGAACTACATATTGCCCCGTCAACGTATTACCACTGTCAGCAACAGCGACATCATCC
>NZ_MDGW01000561.1:0-205 GCF_001712525.1 Shigella sp. FC1661 | reverse complement strand
TTTACTCCGCGTCCGTTATTCCGGTGAAGACGCCGACCGAATCAAAAGAATCTGCAAAACTGTTGGAAACACTGAAAGACGTACCGGACGACCAACGTCAGGCACGTTTACTCCGCGTCCGTTATTCCGGTGAAGACGCCGACCGAATCAAAAGAATCTGCAAAACTGTTGGAAACACTGAAAGACGTACCGGACGACCAACGTC
>NZ_MDGW01000560.1:0-209 GCF_001712525.1 Shigella sp. FC1661 | reverse complement strand
ACGGGTTACTGATGATGAACATGCCCGGTTACTGGAACGCTGTGAGGGTAAACAGCTGGCGGTATGGATGCGGCGGGTCTGCCTGGGTGAGCCGGTTGCCGTTCCGGGAGGCTGCCGACACTGGCACCGCCGTTACTGCGTCAGCTGGCCGCCATCGGGAATAACCTGAATCAGGCAGCGAGGAAGGTGAACAGCGGGCAGTGGTCTTC
>NZ_MDGW01000559.1:0-210 GCF_001712525.1 Shigella sp. FC1661 | reverse complement strand
TGCATATCTGACACTTTGGTTCCCACTACTTATTTGGTGGACACCACTTTGTCTAATTCGTCAGATTCTGACCAGACGGTTCAGGCTGTACGCTTACAGTTGATGCAGTCGTTGTACGACTGGATACAGTTGCAGAGGAAAACGCTGTCGAAACATGCGGAGATGGCGAAGGCGTTCGACTATATCCTGAATCACTGGAATGCGCTGAAC
>NZ_MDGW01000558.1:0-211 GCF_001712525.1 Shigella sp. FC1661 | reverse complement strand
AAGTCACTGTCGTTCTCAAAATCGGTGGAGCTGCATGACAAGGTCATCGGGCATTATCTGAACATAAAACACTATCAGTAAGTTGGAGTCATTACCGAAGTGCCCTTAGTCGGTATGAGGTAGCCTGAGTTTAACGGACACTCCTTCCTGAAATAGAATGGCATCAGAAGGAGCTAATAATGAGCAGAAAAAACCAACGTTACTCTAAAGA
>NZ_MDGW01000557.1:0-211 GCF_001712525.1 Shigella sp. FC1661 | reverse complement strand
TTCTGCAGATAATGCTTTCTGTTCCATAACAGGTGTCCACTAGTTGAAAAGGTGGGCACTACGTTACCAATACAGGCTTAATGGCTACATACGGCGGTCAGTTTACGCTTACCGAAGGGGCGATTGCCCGGCAGCATGATGTCCAGGCGATTCACAATCTGGTGAAGAGGTTCTTTACGCTCAAGCGCCATGCCAACAATACACCAGACCA
>NZ_MDGW01000556.1:0-211 GCF_001712525.1 Shigella sp. FC1661 | reverse complement strand
GCACAGCCGGGCGATATTCTGCTGTGCTGCTTTGGTGCTTCGGTACCGAACCATGCCACCATTTACTGCGGCAACGGTGAGCTGCTTCACCATCTGCCTTCACGGGGATTTGCAACGATTTGGCCGCCGCCTCAGCCTGTATGTGAACACGGCAGCGGAAGCCATTCGCGCCCTGTCGATGCAGATGCCGGGCTTTCGCCGTCAGATGAAC
>NZ_MDGW01000555.1:0-217 GCF_001712525.1 Shigella sp. FC1661 | reverse complement strand
CGCTTAAGGATCTCAAGAAGATCTGCCCGTATCCTTTCAAAATCCTTCTTAAAAAGAAAATCGCGTGCAAAATAGTTTCGGTAATACGATGCTTTTTTTTCACTCTCTGGTAACAAGAAAAAAAATAGGATAACGAAATGATAAGGAAGATTTTTTTTGCTTCTGCGATCGTAGTAGCCATCTCTGGCTGTACAGCAATGGATAAACTGGCGGGAAT
>NZ_MDGW01000554.1:0-217 GCF_001712525.1 Shigella sp. FC1661 | reverse complement strand
AGTTCATTTTCCATCGTTTTCTTGCCGAGCAGGCGCTGGAGTTCTTTAATCTGCTTCATGGCGGCAGCAAGTTCAGAGGCAGGAACAACCTGTTCTCCGTAAGGAACAACCTGTTCTCCGTAAGCGTCAACGGAGCACCGTATTGACGCTTATTTATTGGTGAGTGCTACGTTCCATGGCAGGAGTTCGTCAACACGGTTGGAAGGCCATTCCGGCA
>NZ_MDGW01000564.1:0-20379 GCF_001712525.1 Shigella sp. FC1661 | reverse complement strand
TACCGGCATCCACGTTACAGACGGTCCCGGCAAAAGTGCCTGACCTGACCCCTATTAGCGGTTACCAGCGCCCCACCAGACCCGGTGACATCACCCCCCGGATCATGGACGACTGGGGGCAGTAATCATGCCGGGTCTGGCTGGCTAACACCCCATTATAAGGGGTACGAATAAAGTAACGGGGGGATGAGCAATGTAGACCGTTTATATCAAACGGTTCCGCAGTTGATTAAACAATTTGTCTTCGGCGGCGAATGTGAAACGCCGGTGCGTAAGGCGAAGCACGGTGATTCCAGCGGCGTACGCGGCGCTGCGTGGTTATGGCCACAAGAGTAAAAAACGTAGGCAATTGGCGCATCATGCCTGATGCGACGCTTGCCGCGTCTTATCAGGCCTGCAAAATGTGCCAGAACCGCGTAGGGCGGATAAGGCGTTCACGCCGCATCCGGCAATAAGTAATGAACACCGAGACTATAACCTACCCCAGTGGTTTCGCCAGCACCGGAGTATCCGCCGCTTGCTGGCGCTTATAGCGACCATACAGCAGCAACGACGACATCGCAGCAAACGAAAGCAGGGCGGCAGGCAGCGCCACGTAATTATATGCCAGCCCCAGCGTCAGCATCATACCACCGCAATATGCGCCGACGGCGCTACCGAGGTTAAACGCTATTTGCCCACCTGCGGCACCTAATAACTCTCCGCCTTTGGCGTTTTGTAGTAACAATATTTGTAGCGGTGCTGAAAGGGCAAATAATCCCGCGCAACAAATAAAAGCAAAAATAAGCGACGTTGTTTTCATGCCGCCGCAGAAAAAGAGCATCAGCAGTGCCAGTACAATTATAAAGTCAGTCACTGCTGCAATGCGCAGTGGTGAATAACGTCCTGAAATCCTGCCACTTAGCATATTTCCCAGCACCATCCCTAGCCCAACTAACATCATAATAAAGGTCATCGCCGTTTCCGAAAAACCGGAAATAAACATCATGTATGGCTTTACGTAGCTGAACCAGGCAAACACACCTGCGTTGCCAAACATGGTGGCGGCGAAAATTAACCACGGGGCCGGGCTGCGCAAAAAGTGAAATTGTTCGCGCAGCTTTCCTTTCGCCTCGTCGCGAATATCCGGCACCCAAAAATAGACCGATGCCATCACCGCAATATTAAAAACAGCGATCAATAAAAAGGTGTAACGCCAGCTAAATTCCTGACTTAAATACGTTCCCAGCGGAATGCCCAGCAAATTGGCGACTGTCATCCCGGAAACCATCCCCGCCACGGCGGCGGTGACTTTTCCGGGTTTGATAATTTTTGATAACACGATCGCGCCGACGCCAAAAAATGCGCCATGCGGAAAGCCGGATACCAGCCGACCAATGGCGAGCATCAGGTAAGACGAAGAGAGCGTGAACATGGCGTTGCCAATGACGCACAACGCCACCAGAAACAACAAGATATGTTTGAGTGAGTAGCGGCTGGAAAAGAGTGCGATGATTGGCGCACCGACCACCACCCCCAGTGCATAATACGAGATCATATGCCCGGCAGCAGGAATCGAAATTCCTACGTTATGCGCCAGCTCCGTGAGCACGCCCATAATGCCAAATTCGGCCATCCCCAAACCAAACGTGCCCAGAGCCAAAGATAAAATGACTTTTTTCATACCATCATCACAACCACCAGAACGGCTACCAATCACCGTAGCCAATAAAGTGATAGCTTGCAGGATAACGACCAGCAAGGCCAAGAGATAATTCGCCCCTCTGTATTCATTATCCTGCTGAATAGTTATTTCACTGCAAACGTACTTTCCAGTTTGCTGTAGCCCAGGCCGTTGATCTTTTTCACTTTGATCTGCACCGGAATACGCTCTTTCATCGCTTCTACGTGGCTAATCACACCGATGGTTTTGCCACTGGCGTTCAGGGCATCCAGCGCATCAAGGGCGGTATCCAGCGTTTCGCTATCCAGCGTGCCAAAACCTTCATCAAGGAACAGCGAGTCAATACGTGTTTTATGGCTGACCAGATCCGAAAGCGCCAGCGCCAGCGCCAGACTAACGAGGAAACTTTCGCCGCCGGAAAGGGTACGGGTATCGCGTACCGCATCTGCCTGCCAGGTATCAACAACCTCGACTTCCAGCGCCTCGCTGGCTTTGCGCTGTAACAGATAGCGCCCGTGCAGCCGGGTAAGTTGCTGATTAGCGAGATGGACTAAATTATCCAGCGTCAGCCCCTGGGCAAACTTGCGGAATTTATCGCCCTCTTTGGAACCTATTAGCGAATTCAGATATCCCCAGTCCTCAACCTGCTGCGTCATTTGAGCAATTTGCTGCATTAAGGTTTGTTGTTGCTGACGGTTATCTGCATCCTGCTTCAGCTGCTGGCGAATCTCGCCTTGACTCGTGGTGTTTTCACGCAACTTTTGGTGAGTTTGCGCTAACTCTTGCTGAATCTGCTCCACCGTCACAGTGAGAGCCAACCCGTCAGGTCGGTGTTGTTGATGCTGTGCCAGCGTTTCTGCTGTCTGAGTGACCAGCGTTTGCGCCTGACTGCGCTGGTTTTCCAGATTCTGCTTGAGCTGTTCCAGCTGCGTTAGTGTTTGTTCATCCATTAGCGCCGCAAGGAACGCCTGCTGATCGTCAAAGACGCTGGCCTGTAGCGCGGTGTCAAACTGCGCCTGGGCTTTTTGCAGACTTTGCGCCGCCAGAACATCCTGTTGCTGTAACGTCTGCTGCTGGCTGTGTAATGCGAGACATTGTTCATGAACCTGCCGCCAGTTATCCAGCGCCACAGTTTCTTCGCTGTGCGGGAGATCATCACTTTGCGGCAACGTTTCCAGAATCGGCGTCAGCTGCTGAATACGGTTTTGCAGCGCGGTTAATTCGTTCTGGCGTTGCTGCCAGCTCTGCGCTTCTTGCTGACGTGTCGCCAACCAGCTCTCTTCTTCATCTTCCTGTGGCAATGTCAGTGCATAACCCGCCAATGCCGTTAAGAGCTGCTGCTGGCGTTGTTCAATTTGCTGTTGATACTGGATAATTTGCTGATTATGCGCGGCAATCTGCCCTTGTAATTCATGTCGTTGGCTGAGTAACCGCAGCTGGCGTTCGTGCTCATCTTGTGCATCCAGCCACGGTTGAATATCGTCCTGTGGCTGCAAGGTGATATTGAGGCTGGCCGTGACGGCTTGCCATTGTTGAGTAAGTGCTTGCTCATCTTGTCGGAGGCTTTGCGCTTCGTTTTCATCGCGCTGAAGCTGCTTCGTTAATGCATCCAGTTGCCCGCGCAGCGCCGCACCTTCTTCGCCGAGCTTTTTAACTTCGTTTTCCAGCGCCAGTAATCGAGACTGATTAACACCAGGCTCCAGCGCCTGATACGCCTCGACCGCCGGGTGGCTGGTGGAACCACAAAGTGGACAAGGCTGACCCGCCTGTAACTGTGCACGCTGGGCTTCCAGCGTTTTGATGCGCGCTTCCTGCTCGCAAATGGTTTTCACATCGGCAAGTTGCTGCGTCTTTTCTTTATAACGCTGGCGCATTTCGTTAAGTGCGACATTACGTTGCGTCTGTTCCAGAGATCCATTCTGGATAGTGACCATTAACTGCGCCAGACGTTTTTGTTGGGGAACAATCTGCCCATGCAGCGCGACCAGGCGCTGACGCAGTGGGCGTTGCTCAGCATGTTGCGCCAGGGCGGTAGCAACTTCATCGGCGGTTAACGTCAACGTGATCGCCGCAAGCGCATTAAGTTTTTGCTCAGCATGGGTTAACTGTTGCTGCCATTGCCGCAGATGCTCGCGATCGCTGGTTTGTTGGGAGAACTGCGCACGCCAACCCGCCAGTTCGTTGTTCCACTGACGGAAGCGGTCGTGTTCCTGTAACCAGGTATTCAGGCTTTGTTGCTGCTGCTGTAATTCTGCTGACTGCTTCGCCGCGTGGTGGCGAATGCTCGCGCGAAGCGCCATTGTGCTCTGTAAGCGAGTATTTACTTCTTCAATCTGCTGGCGAGTATGCGCCAGCGCCGCGCTGTGTTCTGCGATGCGTTCCCAGTGCGGACGAAGATTTCGTGCCGGTTGTGCCAGACTGAGCGCCGCCAGTTGAGGTTGCGCTTTTTCTTCTTCGGCTAACGCCTGTTGCAAGGCCTGCTGACGGCGGCTGGCTTCTTGCTGCAATTCGTCCAGACGCGTTAACCAGTTTAGTGATTGTTGTTCTTGCTGCTGCGCGGTAAGTAACTGTTTTTCTTCGTCAGTAAGTACCTGCAAACTCGCTGTCAGCGATTGCACTTGTTCCGGCGTGAGCAACGCGACGCCGCTGGCCTGCGCTTGCAGCTTCTCCAGCTCTGTGCGGGCCGATTTGTGCTGCTCAAAAACCATCGCCGAGATTTGCCCGTAGATTTCAGTGCCGGTTAACTCCTCGAGCAATTCCGCGCGTTCTTTGGGTTTGGCATTCAGGAAGGCAGCAAATTGCCCCTGCGAAAGCAGCATCGAACGGGTGAAGCGCCCGTAATCCAGCCCGGTTAACGTCGCTGTCAGTTCCAGCTTATCTTTCACTTTGTCGGCGAGAATTTTGCCGTCGGCGCAGCGCGCCAGCTCTACGCGTGGCACCTGCAAATTACCGTCGGGTTGGTTACGCGCCCGATTCTGGCTCCAGAATGCACGGTACGCTTCACCTTTCACTTCAAACTCCACCTCCGCCAGACATTCGGCGGTATCGCGGGTCATGAGATCATTTTGCGATTGTGAAACGTTAGAGAGACGCGGAGTTTCGTGATACAGCGCCAGACAAATGGCGTCCAGCAGGGTGGTTTTCCCCGCACCGGTTGGGCCGGTAATGGCAAACAGCCCGTTGCTGGCGAACGGCTCGCGGGTGAAATCAATCTTCCATTCGCCTTTTAATGAGTTCAGGTTTTTCAGGCGCAGGCTGAGAATTTTCATGCTTCGTGTTCTCCGGCGAGGGTATGCAACGTCGTGGTGAAAAGATGCTGCAGACGTTGCTGCTGCGATTCATCCAGTTCTTCCAGTGCCAGACGGCGATTGAACACCTCTTCGACGCTGAGTTCGCTGAGGGTTTCACGCTGTTGGCTGGCTAACACACGCTCGCGCTGTTCATGACTCCGACGTACCAGCAATACTTCGACAGGCAATGATTCGGTTAATGCCTGGATTTTGCGCTGAATATCATGCAGATACTCATCAGTAGTGATTTCGATATCCAGCCAGACAGGTGGCTCCTGCGATACATCGCGCCACTGTTCCAGCTGTGCGGTAATCGACGCCAGATCGCCTTTCAGCACCGCCATGGGTTGAGTTACCGGTACGTTCAGGTTTTCCACGCTCTCTAATTTGCCGTTTGAAAATGTCACCAGATGGACATATTTACTCTTACCGCATTCATCAAAACTCAGTGGAATGGGGGAACCGCAATAGCGAACATGTTCCATGCCGCCAATAATCTGTGCGCGGTGAATATGCCCGAGCGCTATGTAGTCGGCTGGTGGAAAGTTTTGTGCCGGAAACGCGTCCAGCGTGCCAATATAAATGTCACGCACGGCGTCACTTTTACTGGCACCCACGGTCGTTAAATGTCCCGTGGCGATGATGGGCAGAGGCTGATCGCCGCGCAGTTTGCAGGCATCGGCATAGTGTTGTTGGTAATAATCGGTAATCGCTGCCAGTAAATGCTGCTGTTTTTCAATACCGTTAAGCCCCGCCTGGCTGGAAATAATGTCACGCGGGCGTAAAAACGGAATGGAGCACAGCACTGCGCCTGGCGTCCCGTCGCGACGAGGCAAGATTTGCGGCGCATGTCCGGCGCTGGCGACCACGGTTGTATTGAGGAACGCCATGATATCGCGCGATTCATTCAGCGTGGCGACCGAGTCATGGTTTCCTGCCAGTACCACCAGATGACAGCCAGTTTGCTGTAAATTGACAACAAAACGGTTGTATAACGTGCGGGCGTAACTGGGCGGCGAGCCGGTATCGAAAACATCACCAGCAACAATAATCGCATCCACCTGATGGGTTTGTGCTGTCTCCAGCAGCCAGTCAAGAAAAGCCTGATGTTCAGCTTCGCGGCTTTTACTGTAGAAGTTCTGGCCGAGATGCCAGTCTGAGGTGTGAAGGATGCGCATAACGGTTCCCTGGCGAAAAAGCATGGTCGCGATTATACCCAAACAGATGTGCCATTTGCTTTTTTCTGCGCCACGGAAATCAATAACCTGAAGATATGTGCGACGAGCTTTTCATAAATCTGTCATAAATCTGACGCATAATGACGTCGCATTAATGATCGCAACCTATTTATTACAACAGGGCAAATCATGGCGAGACGTATTCTGGTCGTAGAAGATGAAGCTCCAATTCGCGAAATGGTCTGCTTCGTGCTCGAACAAAATGGCTTTCAGCCGGTCGAAGCGGAAGATTATGACAGTGCTGTGAATCAACTGAATGAACCCTGGCCGGATTTAATTCTCCTTGACTGGATGTTACCTGGCGGCTCCGGTATCCAGTTCATCAAACACCTCAAGCGCGAGTCGATGACCCGGGATATTCCAGTGGTGATGTTGACCGCCAGAGGGGAAGAAGAAGATCGCGTGCGCGGCCTTGAAACCGGCGCGGATGACTATATCACCAAGCCGTTTTCGCCGAAGGAGCTGGTGGCGCGAATCAAAGCGGTAATGCGCCGTATTTCGCCAATGGCGGTGGAAGAGGTGATTGAGATGCAGGGATTAAGTCTCGACCCGACATCTCACCGAGTGATGGTGGGCGAAGAGCCGCTGGAGATGGGGCCGACAGAATTTAAACTGCTGCACTTTTTTATGACGCATCCTGAGCGCGTGTACAGCCGCGAGCAGCTGTTAAACCACGTCTGGGGAACTAACGTGTATGTGGAAGACCGCACGGTCGATGTCCACATTCGTCGCCTGCGTAAAGCACTGGAGCCCGGCGGGCATGACCGCATGGTGCAGACCGTGCGCGGTACAGGATATCGTTTTTCAACCCGCTTTTAACGCCTTGCTCATCGGACGCAGAGCAGGGCTTATGATTTCTTAACTGGAGTATCTTACGTGCTGGAATGGCTGTCGTGGAAAAGGCTGGTGCTGGAGCTGCTACTTTGCTGCCTCCCGGCTTTCATCCTGGGTGCATTTTTTGGTTACCTGCCCTGGTTTTTGCTGGCATCGGTAACAGGACTGCTTATCTGGCATTTCTGGAATTTATTGCGCCTTTCATGGTGGTTGTGGGTGGATCGCAGTATGACCCCGCCACCGGGGCGTGGTAGCTGGGAACCGCTACTATACGGCTTACACCAGATGCAGCTGCGAAATAAAAAACGCCGCCGTGAACTGGGCAATCTGATTAAACGCTTTCGTAGCGGCGCGGAGTCGCTGCCCGACGCGGTGGTGCTGACCACGGAAGAGGGCGGTATTTTCTGGTGTAACGGTCTGGCGCAACAAATTCTTGGTTTGCGCTGGCCGGAAGATAACGGGCAGAACATCCTTAACCTACTGCGTTACCCGGAGTTTACGCAATATCTGAAAACGCGTGATTTTTCTCGCCCGCTCAATCTGGTGCTCAACACCGGGCGGCATCTGGAAATTCGCGTCATGCCTTATACCCACAAACAGTTGCTGATGGTGGCGCGTGATGTCACGCAAATGCATCAACTGGAAGGGGCGCGGCGTAACTTTTTTGCCAACGTGAGCCATGAGTTACGTACGCCATTGACCGTGTTACAGGGTTACCTGGAGATGATGGATGAGCAGCCGCTGGAAGGCGCGGTACGCGAAAAAGCGTTGCACACCATGCGCGAGCAGACCCAGCGGATGGAAGGGCTGGTGAAGCAGTTGCTAACGCTGTCGAAAATTGAAGCCGCGCCGACGCAATTGCTCAATGAAAAGGTTGATGTGCCGATGATGCTGCGCGTTGTTGAGCGCGAGGCTCAGACTCTGAGTCAGAAAAAACAGACATTTACCTTTGAGATAGATAACGGCCTCAAAGTGTCTGGCAACGAAGATCAGCTACGCAGTGCGATTTCGAACCTGGTCTATAACGCCGTGAATCATACTCCAGAAGGCACGCATATCACCGTACGCTGGCAGCGAGTGCCGCACGGTGCCGAATTTAGCGTTGAAGATAACGGACCGGGCATTGCACCGGAGCATATTCCGCGCCTGACCGAGCGTTTTTATCGCGTTGATAAAGCGCGTTCCCGGCAAACCGGCGGTAGCGGATTAGGGTTAGCGATCGTGAAACATGCTGTGAATCATCACGAAAGTCGCCTGAATATTGAGAGTACAGTAGGAAAAGGAACACGTTTCAGTTTTGTTATCCCGGAACGTTTAATTGCCAAAAACAGCGATTAATCCGCCTTTGTCATCTTTTATTGCCATAAGCCAGTCGATGCTGGCTTATTTTCTTTGCAGTCAAAATACGGGCGTTAGATTTTACAACGGTTGGTGATTTTTTGTTCGCATGATTAGCCATGTCTTTTTCACGGAAATAGTGTTTTATACTGGTTGGTGATTTCTTATCGCTATATACCTCTGGTTTTTAGATCCCTCCTTGCTTTAAAACGTTATAAGCGTTTAAATTGCGCTTCAGGTGCTGTCATACTGACTGCATTAACGCGGTAAATCGAAAAACTATTCTTCGCCGCGCCTGGTTGGGAGTATTTCCCGCTAAAATTGTTTAAATATACCGCTGTATCATCCCCAGGTATTGGCACAAAAATTTAACGTTACAACACCACATCCACAGGCAGTATGATTTATGACCCATCAATTAAGATCGCGCGATATCATCGCTCTGGGCTTTATGACATTTGCGTTGTTCGTCGGCGCAGGTAACATTATTTTCCCTCCAATGGTCGGCTTGCAGGCAGGCGAACACGTCTGGACTGCGGCATTCGGCTTCCTCATTACTGCCGTTGGCCTGCCGGTATTAACGGTAGTGGCGCTGGCAAAAGTTGGCGGCGGTGTTGACAGCCTCAGCACGCCAATCGGTAAAGTCGCTGGCGTGCTGCTGGCAACGGTTTGTTACTTGGCGGTGGGGCCGCTTTTCGCTACGCCGCGTACAGCTACCGTTTCCTTTGAAGTGGGGATTGCGCCGCTGACGGGTGATTCCGCGCTGCCGCTGTTTATCTACAGCTTGGTCTATTTCGCTATCGTTATTCTGGTTTCGCTCTATCCGGGCAAGCTGCTGGATACCGTGGGCAACTTCCTTGCGCCGCTGAAAATTATCGCGCTGGTCATCCTGTCTGTTGCCGCTATTGTCTGGCCGGCGGGTTCTATCAGCACGGCGACTGAGGCTTATCAAAACGCTGCGTTTTCTAACGGCTTCGTTAACGGCTATCTGACCATGGATACGCTGGGCGCAATGGTGTTTGGTATCGTTATTGTTAACGCGGCGCGTTCTCGTGGCGTTACCGAAGCGCGTCTGCTGACCCGTTATACCGTCTGGGCTGGCCTGATGGCGGGTGTTGGTCTGACTCTGCTGTACCTGGCGCTGTTCCGTCTGGGTTCAGACAGCGCGTCGCTGGTCGATCAGTCTGCAAACGGCGCTGCTATTCTGCATGCTTACGTTCAGCACACATTTGGCGGCGGCGGTAGCTTCCTGCTGGCGGCGTTAATCTTCATCGCCTGCCTGGTAACGGCAGTTGGCCTGACCTGTGCTTGTGCAGAATTCTTTGCCCAGTACGTACCGCTCTCTTATCGTACGCTGGTGTTTATCCTCGGCGGCTTCTCGATGGTGGTGTCTAACCTCGGCTTAAGCCAGCTGATCCAGATCTCCGTACCGGTGCTGACCGCTATTTATCCGCCGTGTATCGCACTGGTTGTATTAAGTTTTACACGCTCATGGTGGCATAATTCGTCCCGCGTGATTGCCCCGCCGATGTTTATCAGCCTGCTTTTTGGTATTCTCGACGGGATCAAAGCATCTGCATTCAGCGATATCTTACCGTCCTGGGCGCAGCGTTTACCGCTGGCCGAACAAGGCCTGGCGTGGTTAATGCCAACAGTGGTGATGGTGGTTCTGGCCATTATCTGGGATCGCGCGGCAGGTCGTCAGGTGACCTCCAGCGCTCACTAAATCACTGAACATTTGTTTTAACCACGGGGCTGCGATGCCCCGTGGTTTTTTATTGTGTTGATGGGTTAGGAATTGATGGAAAGTAAGAACAAGCTAAAGCGTGGGCTAAGTACCCGCCACATACGCTTTATGGCACTGGGTTCAGCAATTGGCACCGGGCTGTTTTACGGTTCGGCAGACGCCATCAAAATGGCCGGTCCGAGCGTGTTGTTGGCCTATATTATCGGTGGTATCGCGGCGTATATCATTATGCGTGCGCTGGGGGAAATGTCGGTACATAACCCGGCCGCCAGCTCTTTCTCGCGTTATGCGCAGGAAAACCTCGGCCCGCTGGCAGGTTACATTACCGGCTGGACCTACTGCTTTGAAATCCTAATTGTCGCCATCGCCGATGTGACCGCTTTTGGTATCTATATGGGTGTCTGGTTCCCGACGGTGCCGCACTGGATTTGGGTACTGAGCGTGGTGCTGATCATTTGCGCCGTAAACCTGATGAGCGTGAAGGTATTCGGTGAGCTGGAATTCTGGTTCTCGTTCTTTAAAGTCGCCACCATCATCATCATGATTGTCGCCGGTTTCGGCATCATCATCTGGGGGATTGGCAACGGCGGGCAACCGACCGGTATTCATAACCTGTGGAGCAACGGCGGCTTCTTCAGTAACGGCTGGCTTGGCATGGTAATGTCGTTGCAAATGGTGATGTTTGCTTACGGTGGGATCGAAATTATCGGGATTACCGCCGGTGAAGCGAAAGATCCTGAGAAATCGATTCCGCGTGCGATTAACTCCGTGCCGATGCGTATTCTGGTGTTCTACGTCGGTACGCTGTTCGTCATTATGTCTATCTACCCGTGGAATCAGGTTGGCACTGCCGGTAGCCCGTTCGTGCTGACGTTCCAGCATATGGGCATTACCTTTGCCGCCAGCATTCTTAACTTTGTTGTGCTGACCGCTTCGCTGTCGGCAATTAACAGTGACGTATTTGGCGTAGGCCGTATGCTCCACGGTATGGCAGAGCAGGGCAGCGCACCGAAAATTTTCAGCAAAACGTCGCGTCGCGGTATTCCGTGGGTTACGGTGCTGGTGATGACTACCGCGCTGCTGTTTGCGGTGTATCTGAACTACATCATGCCGGAAAACGTCTTCCTGGTGATCGCTTCGCTGGCAACCTTCGCCACGGTATGGGTGTGGATTATGATCCTGCTGTCGCAAATCGCCTTCCGTCGCCGTTTGCCGCCAGAAGAAGTTAAGGCGCTGAAATTTAAAGTGCCGGGTGGGGTAGCAACGACCATCGGCGGGCTGATTTTCCTGCTCTTTATTATCGGGTTGATTGGTTATCACCCGGATACGCGTATCTCGCTGTATGTCGGTTTCGCGTGGATTGTTGTGCTGTTGATTGGCTGGATGTTTAAGCGTCGCCACGATCGTCAGCTGGCTGAAAACCAGTAATCCTTGCGTTCTGTAAGCCGGTTCAGGAGGAAATCCTGATCCGGCTATTCCGAAGTTATCCGCCCCCGTCCTCCTCCCCCAAATATCCTTCAGATGATGAGTGATCCTGCATTAGGCTATGGCAAGGTGATCAGATTTTCATCACAGGGGAATTATGATGTTAAATGCATGGCACCTGCCGGTGCCCCCATTTGTTAAACAAAGCAAAGATCAACTGCTCATTACACTGTGGCTGACGGGCGAAGACCCACCGCAGCGCATTATGCTGCGTACAGAACACGATAACGAAGAAATGTCAGTACCAATGCATAAGCAGCGCAGTCAGCCGCAGCCAGGCGTCACCGCAGGGCTTCAGCCGAATGCCGCCGGCACGACTGGAGCAGTTTGCCGTCGATGTACCGGATATCGGCCCACAATGGGCTGCGGATCAGATTTTTTATCAGATCTTCCCTGATCGTTTTGCGCGTAGTCTTCCTCGTGAAGCTGAACAGGATCATGTCTATTACCATCATGCAGCCGGACAAGAGATCATCTTGCGTGACTGGGATGAACCGGTCACGGCGCAGGCGGGCAGATCAACGTTCTATGGCGGCGATCTGGACGGGATAAGCGAAAAACTGCCGTATCTGAAAAAGCTTGGCGTGACAGCGCTGTATCTCAATCCGGTGTTTAAAGCTCCCAGCGTACATCAATACGATACCGAGGATTATCGCCATGTCGATCCGCAGTTTGGCGGTGATGGGGCGTTGCTGCGTTTGCGACACAATACGCAGCAGCTGGGAATGCGGCTGGTGCTGGACGGCGTGTTTAACCACAGTGGCGATTCCCATGCCTGGTTTGACAGGCACAATCGTGGCACGGGGGGAGCTTGTCACAACCCTGAATCGCCCTGGCGCGACTGGTACTCGTTTAGTGATGATGGCACGGCGCTCGACTGGCTTGGCTATGCCAGCTTGCCGAAGCTGGATTATCAGTCGGAAAGTCTGGTGAATGAAATTTATCGCGGGGAAGACAGTATTGTCCGCCATTGGCTGAAAGCGCCGTGGAGTATGGACGGCTGGCGGCTGGATGTGGTGCATATGCTGGGGGAGGCGGGTGGGGCGCGCAATAATATGCAGCACGTTGCTGGGATCACCGAAGCGGCGAAAGAAACCCAGCCGGAAGCGTATATTGTCGGCGAACATTTTGGCGATGCACGGCAATGGTTACAGGCCGATGTGGAAGATGCCGCCATGAACTATCGTGGCTTCACATTCCCGTTGTGGGGATTTCTTGCCAATACCGATATCTCTTACGATCCGCAGTAAATTGATGCCCAAACCTGTATGGCCTGGATGGATAATTACCGCGCAGGGCTTTCTCATCAACAACAATTACGTATGTTTAATCAGCTCGACAGCCACGATACTGCGCGATTTAAAACGCTGCTCGGTCGGGATATTGCGCGCCTGCCGCTGGCGGTGGTCTGGCTGTTCACCTGGCCTGGTGTACCGTGCATTTATTACGGTGATGAAGTGGGACTGGATGGTAAAAACGATCCGTTTTGCCGTAAACCGTTCCCCTGGCAGGTGGAAAAGCAGGATACGGCGTTATTCGCGCTGTACCGGCGAATGATTGTGCTGCGTAAGAAAAGTCAGGCGCTGCGTCGTGGCGGCTGTCAGGTGCTGTATGCGGAAGATAACGTAGTGGTATTTGTCCGCGTGCTGAATCAGCAACGTGTACTGGTGGCAATCAACCGTGGCGAGGCCTGTGAAGTGGTGCTACCCGCGTCACCGTTTCTCAATGCCGTGCAATGGCAATGCAAAGAAGGGCATGGGCAACTGACTGACGGGATTCTGGCTTTGCCTGCCATTTCGGCTACGGTATGGATGAACTAACGTTTTATAACGCCTTGTGTGACGCCTGCGCCATCATCCGCGGATAAAACTGCCAGAAGCGGGTTTCGAGGGCGGTATAATGGGCGTTTAAATCGTACCAGGAGTCACGCAGGGCATCCAGACGTGGGCGACGGCTTGCCATGCCGTTTAACACGTTCTGGATGAAATCCATATCGCGATAGCGCACCAGCCACTGCTCTGACCACAAGTAATTGTTTAGATTGATAAAACGTGGCGGTGAGTCCGGCAAAATCGTCATCACTTGCTTGCGGGCATAACAGATAAATTCCTGTAGCGGAAAGTCCGGCGACAGCTGCGACCAGTGGCGGGAAAGAAAGTGATCCCACATGACATCCAGCGTAATAGGCGCAACGCGGCGCGTTTCACGACGAAACCACTCCCGTGCTTCGCGGACTTCCGGCAGATTGTCAGTCAATACGTCGATACGTCGATGCATATGAATGCCAGCCACGACGTCGGGCGGAAAACTTTCTTCAGGATTTCCGCGTACGAAATCAGCCAGTAAATTGCCGGAAAGCGAGCTTTCCGCGAGATGGGCTAAATGCAGGTGAGCTAAAAAATTCATCGATTATATTCTATCCAAAGGGGGGTAAAGGTTGCAGGGAGAGCGCCCCGGCACTAGACTACCCGCCTCTTATTTTAGTCTGAGTCAGTGTCATGCGCGTTACCGATTTCTCCTTTGAATTGCCCGAATCCCTGATTGCCCACTACCCCATGCCTGAACGCAGTAGCTGTCGTTTACTGTCGCTGGACGGGCCTACGGGCGCGCTGACGCACGGTACTTTCACCGATTTACTCGATAAGCTCAACCCCGGTGATCTTCTGGTTTTTAATAATACTCGCGTGATCCCGGCGCGCCTGTTTGGGCGTAAAGCCAGCGGCGGCAAGATTGAAGTGCTGGTTGAGCGGATGCTCGACGACAAACGCATTCTTGCGCATATTCGCGCCTCGAAAGCGCCAAAACCTGGCGCAGAACTGCTGCTGGGCGATGACGAAAGTATTAACGCAACAATGACCGCGCGCCACGGCGCACTGTTTGAAGTCGAATTCAATGATGATCGTTCGGTACTGGATATCCTCAACAGTATCGGCCATATGCCGCTGCCGCCGTATATCGACCGTCCGGACGAAGACGCTGACCGCGAACTTTATCAAACCGTTTATAGCGAAAAACCGGGCGCGGTTGCAGCCCCGACCGCTGGTCTGCATTTTGACGAGCCTTTGCTGGAAAAATTGCGCGCCAAAGGCGTGGAGATGGCGTTTGTGACGTTGCACGTTGGTGCGGGCACCTTCCAGCCGGTGCGCGTCGACACCATTGAAGATCACATCATGCACTCGGAATACGCTGAAGTACCGCAGGATATGGTAGACGCGGTACTGGCGGCGAAAGCGCGCGGTAACCGGGTGATTGCGGTTGGCACCACTTCAGTACGTTCGCTGGAAAGCGCGGCTCAGGCAGCGAAAAACGATCTCATTGAACCGTTCTTCGACGATACCCAAATCTTTATCTATCCGGGCTTCCAGTACAAAGTGGTCGATGCGCTGGTGACGAACTTCCACTTGCCAGAGTCGACGCTGATTATGCTGGTTTCGGCCTTTGCCGGTTATCAACACACCATGAACGCCTATAAAGCAGCGGTAGAAGAGAAATATCGCTTTTTTAGTTACGGTGATGCGATGTTTATTACGTACAATCCGCAGGCAATTAATGAGCGCGTCGGGGAGTAATTCCGCGGCGCTGGTTTAAAACGTTGGACTGTTTTTCTGACGTAGTGGAGAAAAAATGAAATTTGAACTGGACACCACCGACGGTCGCGCACGCCGTGGCCGCCTGGTCTTTGATCGTGGCGTAGTGGAAACGCCTTGTTTTATGCCTGTTGGCACCTACGGCACCGTAAAAGGGATGACGCCGGAAGAAGTTGAAGCCACTGGCGCGCAAATTATCCTCGGCAACACCTTCCACCTGTGGCTGCGCCCGGGCCAGGAAATCATGAAACTGCACGGCGATCTGCACGATTTTATGCAGTGGAAGGGGCCGATCCTCACCGACTCCGGCGGCTTCCAGGTCTTCAGCCTTGGCGATATTCGTAAAATCACCGAACAGGGCGTGCACTTCCGTAACCCGATCAACGGCGATCCGATTTTCCTCGATCCTGAAAAATCAATGGAGATTCAGTACGATCTTGGTTCGGATATCGTCATGATCTTTGATGAGTGTACGCCGTATCCTGCTGACTGGGATTACGCAAAACGCTCCATGGAGATGTCTCTGCGTTGGGCGAAGCGTAGCCGTGAGCGTTTTGACAGTCTCGGAAACAAAAATGCGCTGTTTGGTATCATTCAGGGCAGCGTTTACGAAGATTTACGTGATATTTCTGTTAAAGGTCTGGTAGATATCGGTTTTGATGGCTACGCTGTCGGCGGTCTGGCTGTGGGTGAGCCGAAAGCAGATATGCACCGCATTCTGGAGCATGTATGCCCGCAAATTCCGGCAGACAAACCGCGTTACCTGATGGGCGTTGGTAAACCAGAAGACCTGGTTGAAGGCGTACGTCGTGGTATCGATATGTTTGACTGCGTAATGCCAACCCGCAACGCCCGAAATGGTCATTTGTTCGTGACCGATGGCGTGGTGAAAATCCGCAATGCGAAGTATAAGAGCGATACTGGCCCACTCGATCCTGAGTGTGATTGCTACACCTGTCGCAATTATTCACGCGCTTACTTGCATCATCTTGACCGTTGCAACGAAATATTAGGCGCGCGACTCAACACCATTCATAACCTTCGTTACTACCAGCGTTTGATGGCGGGTTTACGCAAGGCTATTGAAGAGGGTAAATTAGAGAGCTTCGTAACTGATTTTTACCAGCGTCAGGGGCGAGAAGTACCACCTTTGAACGTTGATTAATATTAATAATGAGGGAAATTTAATGAGCTTTTTTATTTCTGATGCGGTAGCGGCAACGGGTGCACCGGTGCAAGGTAGCCCGATGTCTTTGATTTTGATGCTGGTGGTATTCGGTCTGATTTTCTATTTCATGATCCTGCGTCCACAGCAGAAGCGCACCAAAGAACACAAAAAGCTGATGGACTCCATTGCCAAAGGTGATGAAGTTCTGACGAACGGTGGCCTGGTTGGTCGCGTAACCAAAGTAGCGGAAAACGGCTACATTGCTATCGCGCTGAATGACACCACTGAAGTAGTTATTAAACGTGACTTCGTAGCTGCCGTCCTGCCGAAAGGCACCATGAAGGCGCTGTAATTAAAATTTTTCCCTAAGGGAATTGCCGTGTTAAACCGTTATCCTTTGTGGAAGTACGTCATGCTGATCGTGGTGATTGTCATCGGTCTGCTGTATGCGCTTCCCAACCTGTTTGGTGAGGATCCGGCTGTTCAGATCACTGGTGCGCGCGGAGTCGCCGCCAGTGAGCAAACGCTGATCCAGGTCCAGAAAACGTTACAAGAAGAAAAAATAACTGCTAAGTCTGTGGCACTGGAAGAGGGCGCTATTCTTGCGCGCTTCGACTCCACTGACACCCAGCTGCGCGCTCGTGAAGCATTAATGGGCGTTATGGGTGACAAATACGTCGTGGCGCTTAACCTTGCCCCGGCAACGCCGCGCTGGCTGGCAGCTATTCACGCTGAGCCGATGAAGCTCGGCCTTGACCTGCGTGGCGGCGTTCACTTCCTGATGGAAGTGGATATGGACACCGCGCTTGGCAAACTCCAGGAACAAAATATCGATAGCCTGCGCAGCGATCTGCGTGAAAAGGGCATCCCGTATACCACCGTTCGTAAAGAAAACAACTACGGCCTGAGCATTACTTTCCGCGATGCTAAAGCTCGTGATGAAGCCATTGCGTATCTGAGCAAGCGCCATCCGGACTTGGTGATTAGTAGCCAGGGCAGCAACCAGCTGCGTGCGGTAATGAGCGATGCTCGTCTGAGTGAAGCGCGTGAATATGCGGTGCAGCAGAACATCAATATCCTGCGTAACCGTGTAAACCAACTTGGCGTAGCGGAGCCGGTGGTTCAGCGTCAGGGTGCTGACCGTATCGTTGTTGAACTGCCAGGTATTCAGGACACTGCGCGTGCGAAAGAGATTCTGGGTGCGACGGCAACGCTGGAATTCCGTCTGGTAAACACCAACGTTGACCAGGCCGCTGCGGCATCCGGTCGCGTACCGGGCGACTCTGAAGTGAAACAGACCCGCGAAGGTCAGCCAGTTGTGCTGTACAAACGCGTAATTCTGACCGGTGACCATATCACCGACTCCACTTCCAGCCAGGACGAATACAACCAACCGCAGGTTAACATCTCGCTCGATAGCGCTGGTGGTAACATCATGTCTAACTTCACTAAGGACAACATCGGCAAACCGATGGCAACCCTGTTTGTGGAGTACAAAGACAGCGGTAAGAAAGATGCAAATGGTCGTGCGGTTCTGGTGAAACAGGAAGAGGTGATTAACATCGCCAACATCCAGTCTCGTCTGGGTAACAGCTTCCGTATCACCGGCATCAACAACCCGAACGAAGCCCGTCAGCTGTCACTGCTGCTGCGTGCCGGTGCGTTGATCGCGCCGATTCAGATTGTTGAAGAACGTACCATTGGCCCAACCCTGGGTATGCAGAACATTGAACAGGGGCTGGAGGCTTGCCTTGCCGGTCTGCTGGTTTCTATTCTGTTCATGATCATCTTCTATAAGAAGTTTGGTCTGATTGCGACCAGTGCTCTGATTGCCAACTTGATCTTAATCGTCGGCATTATGTCGCTGTTGCCAGGCGCAACGCTGAGTATGCCAGGTATCGCGGGTATCGTCTTAACCCTTGCGGTGGCGGTCGATGCGAACGTACTGATCAACGAACGTATTAAAGAAGAGTTGAGCAACGGACGTACTGTTCAACAGGCAATTGATGAAGGTTATCGTGGCGCATTCAGTTCTATCTTCGATGCGAACATCACCACGCTGATTAAAGTCATCATCCTGTACGCAGTGGGTACCGGGGCAATTAAAGGGTTCGCGATTACTACCGGTATCGGTGTGGCGACGTCGATGTTTACCGCGATTGTCGGTACGCGTGCCATCGTAAACCTGCTATATGGCGGCAAGCGCGTCAAGAAGCTGTCAATCTGAGGAGTGCGATGTGGCACAGGAATATACTGTTGAACAACTAAACCACGGCCGTAAAGTCTATGACTTTATGCGCTGGGACTACTGGGCTTTCGGCATCTCTGGTCTGCTGTTAATCGCCGCTATCGTTATTATGGGCGTGCGCGGCTTTAACTGGGGGCTGGATTTCACCGGTGGTACGGTTATCGAAATTACGCTCGAAAAACCGGCTGAAATTGACGTAATGCGTGATGCATTGCAAAAAGCCGGTTTTGAAGAGCCAATGCTGCAAAACTTTGGTAGCAGCCACGACATCATGGTCCGTATGCCGCCTGCTGAAGGCGAAACCGGCGGTCAGGTGCTGGGCAGCCAGGTTCTGAAGGTGATTAACGAATCCACCAATCAGAATGCAGCAGTGAAGCGTATTGAGTTCGTCGGTCCGAGCGTGGGGGCAGACCTTGCGCAAACCGGTGCGATGGCGTTGATGGCGGCGCTGCTGTCTATCCTTGTGTACGTAGGTTTTCGCTTTGAGTGGCGACTGGCGGCAGGGGTTGTTATTGCGCTGGCGCACGACGTTATCATTACGCTGGGTATTTTGTCGTTATTCCATATCGAGATTGACCTGACCATTGTGGCATCGTTGATGTCGGTTATCGGTTACTCGCTTAACGACAGTATCGTGGTATCGGACCGTATTCGTGAAAACTTCCGCAAGATCCGTCGCGGTACGCCTTACGAAATCTTTAACGTGTCCTTGACCCAGACGCTGCACCGTACCTTGATCACATCCGGTACTACCTTGATGGTTATCCTGATGCTGTACCTCTTCGGTGGTCCGGTACTGGAAGGCTTCTCGCTGACCATGCTTATCGGTGTTTCCATCGGTACTGCATCTTCCATCTATGTGGCATCTGCGTTGGCTCTGAAACTGGGTATGAAGCGCGAACACATGTTGCAGCAGAAAGTGGAAAAAGAAGGGGCGGATCAGCCGTCAATTCTGCCGTAATCAAGTTCCCGTTGATGTTGAAAATCCCGGTCAGAAGATCGGGATTTTTTTTGATGTATGGAGATTGCGAAAATCCCCGCATCTTGGGAAACTGCGCGTAACCCTACATTTCATCCAGGTAACTCTTCATGGCTATCATCCCAAAAAACTATGCGCGGTTAGAAAGCGGCTATCGCGAAAAAGCATTAAAAATATATCCGTGGGTCTGCGGTCGCTGTTCCCGCGAGTTTGTTTATTCCAACCTGCGTGAACTTACCGTTCACCACATTGATCACGACCATACCAATAACCCGGAAGATGGCAGTAACTGGGAATTGCTTTGTCTCTATTGCCACGATCATGAGCATTCGAAATATACCGAAGCGGATCAGTATGGTACGACCGTTATCGCAGGGGAAGATGCGCAGAAAGATGTCGGTGAAGCGAAGTACAACCCATTCGCTGACCTGAAAGCGATGATGAACAAGACGAAGTGATTAAAACGTAAAATTGCCTGATGCGCTACGCTTATCAGGTAATGACTCCAACTTACTGATAGTGTTTTATGTTCAGATAATGCCCGATGACCTTGTCATGCAGCTCCACCGATTTTGAGAACGACAGTGACTTCCGTCCCAGCCTTGCCAGATGTTGTCTCAGATTCAGATTATGTCGCTCAATGCGCTGAGTGTAACGCTTGCTGATAACGTGCAGCTTTCCCTTCAGGCGTGATTCATACAGCGGCCAGCCATCCGTCATCCATACCACGACCTCAAAGGCCGACAGCAGGCTCAGAAGACGCTCCAGTGTGGCCAGAGTGCGTTCACCGAAGACGTGCGCC
>NZ_MDGW01000578.1:0-41947 GCF_001712525.1 Shigella sp. FC1661 | reverse complement strand
AACCGAAGAACACGGCGGTGCGGAGTCCGGAGAGTAACGGAATAGCAGAGAGCTTCGTGAAAACGATAAAGCGTGACTACATCAGTATCATGCCCAAACCAGACGGGTTAACGGCAGCAAAGAACCTTGCAGAGGCGTTCGAGCATTATAACGAATGGCATCCGCATAGTGCGCTGGGTTATCGCTCGCCACGGGAATATCTGCGGCAGCGGGCTTGTAATGGGTTAAGTGATAACAGATGTCTGGAAATATAGGGGCAAATCCAGGCACTCATTCCACCATGCATTCCGATTAATCCCGCATAGCCAGTTGAACTTTGCTACTCTGTGAGAGGTAGTACCTTCTATCCAGTGCGGATTTAATTAATGGAATAAATGATTATGAGTGAAAATGATACAACCCCAAAGAAGTCTACAAGCCAGGTTAACAAAGCGGTATTCTTTACATCTGCTTTGCTAATTTTCCTTCTTGTCGCCTTTGCCGCCGTATTCCCGGATGTCGCCGACAAAAATTTTAAACTACTTCAGCAACAAATCTTCACGAATGCCAGCTGGTTCTACATACTTGCTGTGGCCCTGATTTTACTGAGCGTCACGTTCCTTGGACTCTCACGTTACGGTGATATAAAGCTGGGCCCAGACCATGCGCAGCCTGATTTCAGCTACCACTCCTGGTTCGCGATGCTTTTTTCGGCAGGGATGGGGATCGGCCTGATGTTCTTTGGCGTTGCCGAACCTGTGATGCATTATCTTTCGCCACCTGTCGGCACTCCAGAGACCGTTGCGGCAGCGAAGGAAGCCATGCGCCTGACGTTCTTCCACTGGGGTCTGCACGCATGGGCAATTTATGCCATCGTGGCGCTGATTCTGGCCTTTTTCAGTTACCGTCACGGTCTGCCTTTAACGCTGCGTTCTGCGCTCTATCCCATTATCGGCGATCGCATTTACGGGCCTATAGGCCACGCGGTTGATATCTTCGCCGTGATAGGCACTGTCTTTGGCGTTGCAACATCGCTGGGTTACGGTGTATTGCAGGTGAATGCCGGTTTGAACCATCTTTTCGGCGTGCCCATCAATGAAACGGTACAGGTCATTTTGATCGTGGTCATCACGGGGTTAGCGACGATTTCGGTGGTGTCCGGCCTGGACAAGGGAATACGCATCCTGTCTGAGCTTAATCTGGGCCTGGCGGTGTTGCTCCTGGCGCTGGTCTTGTGCCTGGGTCCCACTGTGCTTCTGCTGAAGTCATTTGTGGAAAATACGGGTGGTTATCTGTCGGAACTGGTGAGTAAAACGTTCAACCTTTACGCGTATGAACCCAAGTCGAGCAACTGGCTGGGGGGCTGGACATTATTATACTGGGGATGGTGGCTTTCATGGTCGCCGTTTGTAGGTATGTTCATTGCACGCGTTTCCCGCGGCAGGACAATTCGTGAGTTCGTGACTGGCGTGTTGTTTGTTCCCGCCGGCTTTACGCTCATGTGGATGACGGTGTTTGGAAACAGCGCCATCTATCTCATCATGAACCAGGGCGCCACTGACCTCGCCAATACCGTTCAGCAGGATGTTGCGCTTGCCCTGTTTAATTTCCTGGAGCATTTCCCGTTCTCTTCCGTGCTGTCATTCATTGCAATGGCGATGGTCATCGTCTTCTTTGTAACGTCTGCTGATTCGGGGGCAATGGTTGTGGATACTCTGGCATCAGGTGGGGTGGCAAACACGCCCGTCTGGCAGCGAATTTTCTGGGCATTGCTCATGGGCGTTGTTGCTATTGCCCTGCTGATCGCAGGGGGGCTGAGTGCGTTGCAAACCGTAACGATAGCGAGTGCATTGCCCTTCTCAGTTATCTTATTAATATCCATATACGGACTGTTAAAAGCCCTGCGTCGGGATTTGACCAAGCGTGAAAGCCTTAGCATGGCGACTATTGCTCCTACGGCTGCACGTAACCCAATTCCCTGGCAGAGAAGGTTACGCAATATCGCGTATTTGCCGAAGCGCTCTCTTGTGAAACGTTTTATGGACGACATTATCCAACCCGCCATGACGCTGGTTCAGGAGGAACTTAACAAGCAGGGAACGATAAGCCACATCAGTGACGCCGCCGAGGATCGTATTCGCCTTGAAGTCGATTTGGGCAACGAGCTGAATTATATATATGAAGTGAGGCTTCGCGGGTATAACTCACCGACCTTCGCGCTCGCTGCGCTGGATAATGATGAGCAGCAGAGTGAACAACATCGATATTATCGCGCTGAAGTCTATCTCAAAGAGGGCGGCCAAAATTATGATGTAATGGGCTGGAATCAGGAACAGCTGATTAATGACATACTGGACCAGTACGAAAAACACCTGCACTTCCTGCATCTGGTTCGTTAACAGCAACATGCCGCCACAGAGGCGGCATTTATTTATCCCGGCTGCAATATGAGGGAATGCAGAATGATTTCACGCTGGAAATGGATGCTGAAGCAGACATTTAAAAAACTATGGTTCAGGGCAACGTTATTCGCAATTGTCGCAATAATAACGGCCCTTTTATCAATTCTTTTTAAATCAATGATACCTGAGTCGGTTTCCGTGAAGGTTGGTGCGGAAGCAGTCGATAACATTCTGAACATACTGGCATCGAGTATGCTGGCAGTGACCACATTTTCGCTGAGCATCATGGTCACAGCCTACGGTTCAGCCACTACTAATGTGACTCCCAGAGCTACTCGTTTAGTTGTTGAAGACGTCACCACACAAAATGTACTGGCCACCTTCATCGGTTCTTTTCTCTTCAGTCTGGTAGGGATTATTGCCCTCAATATGGGAGCTTATGGAGAAAGGGGGAGAGTCATTTTATTCATTGTAACACTGGTTGTCATTGCCTTAATCCTCATCACATTGCTTCGCTGGATACAGCATTTGACCTCTCTGGGGAGGGTTGGTGAGACAACGGCAAAAGTAGAACAGGCGGCCATCGAAACATTTATTGCGAGAGCAAGAAATCCCTGTCTCGGCGGATATCCATGGCTTGAGAACAATGAACAGCCGAAAGGAACGGTTGCAGTTTATCCGAAAAAGATTGGCTATGTTGAATATGTTGATATGGTGAAACTCAGCAAGCTGCTGACCAATGATCCCCGTCATGTATACCTCGTGGCGCAGCCGGGCAGTTTCATACATCCGTCCACGCCAGTTTTGTACCTGAGTCAGGGCCAGGAGTCATCAATCAGCACCGATTTACTTGAGACGATTATTGTCTCGGATGTACGTTCATTTGCTCAGGACCCCCGATTTTGTCTTAGCGTCATGGCCGAAATAGCCTGCCGAGCCCTTTCCCCCGCAGTGAACGATCCTGGAACCGCCATTGATGTCATTGGCAGAGGTGTACGTATACTTTCCGCTTACGCGCAGAATAAATCTGATGAAATAGAAGTGAAATATCCTTCTGTACATGTTGCACCACTTCAGAATAACGATCTACTTGAAGACTTTTTCTCACCTGTTGCGCGCGATGGTGCCAGTATGAGGGAAATTCAGATAAGGGTCCTTAAAGGACTGTCGATGCTGAGTAAGGGTTGGCCTGGAATTTTTGCTGAAGCCGCACAAACCCTAGCATTTGAAACATTAGAGCATGCTACTCGTGCTGACCATATAGATTCTGACAGATATCTAATAAAATCAATTTATTATAATTTATTTAGTGGCGAAGATTCTAATAAAAAACCATAGTTGCGGAGCAAGCGATACGGTTGTTGGCAAGTCAAGGGCAAAGCATTCGCGTGAGAGTGGGCGTCTGCTTTGTGCCAACAGCGGACATTATAGATGGTATATGTAGAAAGTGAACATGCGTAGATTGTATGATTTAGCCGTCACTTAATTATTGGATAACTCACACAAGTATGACCGTTGCTTATCGCATACATTTGGTTTCCCTTAAGATTTACAAATGGAAATGTCGTATACTCATAATTTATAGAGGTCATATTAAATGTAAGGAATTTATCTTCAAGTTCTAATTTTGTAGAGTGGGCAGGGTATGTTCCTTCATTTTTCATTGTGATAATAAAACCGATAGGAAAAAAATGTAAAGCACAAATAAATGCCACATGTCCTTCGTTCATAAATGCTACACTTTGAGCGGATATGTGCATTCTGTGTGGGTAAAACCAGTAGTAAATATCATGAGTTTCCTCAAAACTTGAATTTTTACCCAAAACATAATCCTTTAAAGGTGTATAGAAGGGGCTATCTACGGGTTCTTTTTTACAATCTTCAACTGAAGTTGCTGATAGCACGTGCCCAATCATAGCCTTAGTGAAAGATATGCTATCAAAAGGTATTCTAATGAATGGATATACATTCATACCATTCATATATCGACTTAACTGTTCTTTAAAGGACTTTGTTACATTTTCAATTGCAACATCGAGCCCACCTAATACCTTATTGTTACAGTGGCTGCAAATGGTTCTGAAATAAGAGCCATTTTTAGCATTTAATGGTTTAACTGGTTCCTGAATACCAAAAAATTCGCTAACTGTTTTCTGCAAAACAGGGCCTAAGGTTATGGCGCACTTTGGAGGAACATGATCTTTTGTGAGCAAGCCATATTTCCCACAAATATTGCAATAACCTTCAGTAATGCCATTGTGCTTCCATCGTTCACTAATTTTCGTCATTTTTATTCCCTCAGTAGCATAAGCTATCTATACGTTTTTTAATCCTATCAAAGATACAACTTAACGTCAGGAAAATGATAGTGTTTATCTAAGTAATACAATTAACTTCAACGCGTGACAGTCTGCTTTTCGCTCAAAGCAGACTGTCAGATTTGATAGCGTTTTGGCTATGTAAATTGTCAGTCGGAAAATGAGTGAGTACAAACTAGGACAGGCGGGCGAATTGCCCGCCTTTTCTGTATCTGTTGTTTCATCCACTGACCAGACAGATCAAATAGCGTCTCATGCTCTGTACAACAGAAAATAGTTGCACCCATTAACCACGGAGTTAAACGGATGAGTGACTATCATCACGGCGTGCAGGTGCTGGAGATTAACGACGGCACCCGCGTCATTTCAACCGTATCCACCGCCATTGTCGGCATGGTCTGCACGGCCAGCGATGCGGATGCGGAAACCTTCCCCCTCAATAAACCGGTGCTGATTACCAATGTGCAGAGCGCAATTGCAAAGGCCGGTAAAAAAGGCACGCTGGCGGCATCGTTGCAGGCCATCGCTGACCAGTCAAAACCGGTCACCGTTGTTGTGCGCGTGGAAGACGGCACCGGCGACGACGAAGAAACGAAACTCGCGCAGACCGTTTCCAATATCATCGGCACCACCGACGAAAACGGTCAGTACACCGGACTGAAAGCCCTGCTGGCGGCGGAGTCGGTAACCGGTGTTAAACCGCGTATTCTCGGCGTACCGGGACTGGATACCAAAGAGGTGGCTGTTGCACTGGCATCAGTCTGTCAGAAGTTGCGCGCTTTCGGGTATATCAGCGCATGGGGCTGTAAAACCATTTCCGAGGTGAAAGCTTACCGCCAGAATTTCAGCCAGCGTGAGCTGATGGTCATCTGGCCGGATTTCCTCGCATGGGATACGGTCACCAGTACCACCGCCACCGCGTATGCTACCGCCCGTGCGCTGGGTCTGCGTGCCAAAATCGACCAGGAGCAGGGCTGGCATAAAACGCTGTCCAACGTCGGGGTGAACGGTGTTACCGGCATCAGCGCATCTGTATTCTGGGATTTGCAGGAGTCCGGCACCGATGCTGACCTGCTTAACGAGTCAGGCGTCACAACACTGATTCGCCGTGACGGTTTCCGCTTCTGGGGTAACCGTACCTGCTCTGATGACCCGCTGTTCCTCTTTGAAAACTACACCCGCACCGCACAGGTACTGGCCGACACGATGGCTGAGGCGCACATGTGGGCGGTGGACAAGCCCATCACCGCAACGCTGATTCGTGACATCGTTGACGGCATCAATGCCAAATTCCGTGAGCTGAAAACAAACGGCTATATCGTGGATGCGACCTGCTGGTTTAGCGAAGAATCCAACGATGCGGAAACCCTCAAGGCCGGAAAACTGTATATCGACTACGACTATACCCCGGTGCCTCCTCTTGAAAACCTGACCCTGCGCCAGCGTATCACCGATAAATACCTGGCAAATCTGGTCACCTCGGTTAACAGCAATTAAGGAGCCTGACCGATGGCAATGCCGCGCAAACTCAAGTTAATGAACGTCTTTCTGAACGGCTACAGCTATCAGGGCGTTGCAAAGTCCGTCACGCTGCCAAAACTGACCCGTAAGCTCGAAAACTATCGAGGTGCGGGGATGAACGGCAGCGCACCGGTAGACCTCGGCCTTGATGACGATGCGCTGTCAATGGAGTGGTCGCTCGGGGGCTTCCCGGATTCGGTTATCTGGGAGCTTTACGCCGCAACCGGTGTGGATGCCGTGCCGATTCGTTTTGCAGGCTCTTACCAGCGCGACGATACCGGCGAAACGGTGGCCGTCGAGGTGGTCATGCGTGGACGTCAGAAAGAAATCGACACCGGCGAGGGTAAACAGGGAGAAGACACCGAGTCGAAAATCTCCGTGGTCTGCACCTATTTCCGGCTGACGATGGACGGTAAGGAGCTGGTCGAAATCGACACCATCAACATGATTGAGAAGGTGAACGGCGTCGACCGGCTGGAGCAACACCGCCGCAATATCGGCCTGTGATTTTCATCCGGTCAGCCAGGCTGACCGGTTAACCCCCGATTCAGAAGTGAGAAAACCATGAACAAAGAAAATGTGATTACCCTGGACAATCCGGTCAAGCGTGGTGAGCAGGTCATCGAACAGGTCACGCTGATGAAACCCAGTGCCGGGACGCTGCGCGGTGTCAGTCTGGCTGCGGTCGCGAACTCTGAAGTCGATGCACTGATTAAGGTGCTGCCGCGCATGACGGCACCGATGCTGACCGAGCAGGAAGTCGCCGCGCTGGAACTGCCTGACCTTGTGGCGCTGGCCGGTAAGGTGGTCGGTTTTTTGTCGCCGAACTCGGTGCAGTGACGTTTCCGAAAAATCTCTCGGTCGATGACCTGATGGCGGATGTGGCAGTGATATTTCACTGGCCGCCATCAGAACTGTATCCCATGAGCCTGACCGAACTCATCACATGGCGCGAAAAGGCGCTCCGGCGAAGCGGAAACACGAATGAGTAACAATGTAAAATTACAGGTATTGCTCAGGGCTGTTGACCAGGCATCCCGCCCGTTTAAATCCATCCGCACAGCGAGCAAATCGCTGTCGGGGGATATCCGGGAAACACAAAAATCACTGCGCGAGCTGAACGGTCAGGCATCCCGTATTGAGGGATTCCGCAAGACCAGTGCACAGCTCGCCGTGACTGGTCATGCACTTGAAAAGGCACGGCAGGAGGCCGAAGCCCTTGCCACACAGTTTAAAAACACCGAACGTCCGACCCGTGCTCAGGCGAAAGTGCTGGAATCCGCAAAGCGTGCGGCGGAGGACTTACAGGCGAAATATAACCGCCTGACAGATTCCGTTAAACGCCAGCAGCGGGAACTGGCCGCTGTGGGAATTAATACCCGCAATCTTGCACATGATGAGCAGGGACTGAAAAACCGTATCAGTGAAACCACCGCACAGCTTAACCGTCAGCGCGACGCGCTGGCGCGTGTCAGTGCACAACAGGCAAAACTTAACGCAGTAAAACAGCGTTATCAGGCCGGAAAGGAACTGGCCGGAAATATGGCCTCGGTGGGCGCTGCCGGTGTGGGGATTGCGGCGGCGGGAACGATGGCCGGAGTTAAGCTGCTGATGCCCGGTTATGAGTTTGCGCAGAAAAACTCAGAATTGCAGGCCGTGCTCGGAGTGGTAAAAGACTCCGCCGAAATGGCTGCACTACGCAAGCAGGCGCGTCAGCTCGGCGACAATACCGCAGCCTCGGCAGATGATGCAGCTGGTGCGCAGATTATTATTGCGAAAGCCGGTGGGGATGTTGATGCCATTCAGGCGGCAACGCCGGTCACGCTGAATATGGCGCTGGCGAACCGTCGCACGATGGAAGAAAACGCCGCCCTGCTGATGGGGATGAAATCCGCCTTTCAGCTTTCAAACGATAAGGTCGCTCATATCGGGGATGTTCTCTCCATGACGATGAACAAAACCGCCGCCGATTTTGACGGCATGAGCGATGCGCTGACCTATGCCGCACCTGTGGCAAAAAATGCCGGTGTCAGCATTGAAGAAACCGCCGCAATGGTCGGGGCGCTGCATGATGCAAAAATCACAGGCTCAATGGCGGGAACGGGAAGCCGTGCCGTGTTAAGCCGCCTGCAGGCACCGACGGGAAAAGCATGGGATGCACTCAAAGAGCTTGGTGTGAAAACCTCAGACAGTAAGGGAAACACCCGACCAGTATTTACCATTCTGAAAGAAATGCAGGCCAGTTTTGAGAAAAACCGGCTCGGTACTGCCCAGCAGGCTGAATACATGAAAACCATTTTCGGGGAGGAGGCCAGTTCAGCCGCCGCCGTGCTGATGACTGCCGCCTCAACCGGAAAGCTGGACAAACTGACCGCTGCGTTTAAAGCCTCAGACGGAAAGACCGCAGAGCTGGTAAATATCATGCAGGACAACCTCGGCGGTGACTTTAAGGAGTTTCAGTCCGCTTATGAGGCGGTGGGGACTGACCTGTTTGACCAGCAGGAAGGCGCACTGCGTAAGCTCACGCAGACGGCCACAAAGTATGTGTTAAAACTCGACGGCTGGATCCAGAAAAACAAATCACTGGCGTCAACCATCGGCATCATTGTCGGTGGTGCACTGGCAATGATTGGTGTCATCGGTGCCATTGGCCTCGTAGCCTGGCCGGTTATCACCGGCATCAATGCCATCATCGCGGCAGCAGGCGCAATGGGGGCAATCTTCACGACGGTTGGCAGTGCTGTTATGACCGCCATTGGAGCGATTAGCTGGCCGGTTGTGGCCGTGGTGGCCGCCATTGTCGCCGGGGCGTTGCTTATCCGTAAATACTGGGAGCCTGTCAGCGCATTCTTTGGCGGTGTGGTGGAAGGGCTGAAAGCGGCATTTGCGCCGGTGGGGGAACTGTTCACGCCACTTAAGCCGGTGTTTGACTGGCTGGGCGAAAAGTTACAGGCCGCGTGGCAGTGGTTTAAAAACCTGATTGCCCCGGTTAAAGCCACACAGGACACCCTGAACCGTTGCCGTGACACGGGCGTCATGTTCGGGCAGGCACTGGCTGACGCGTTGATGCTGCCGCTTAATGCGTTCAACAAACTGCGCAGTGGTATTGACTGGGTACTGGAAAAACTCGGTGTTATTAACAAAGAGTCAGACACACTTGACCAGACCGCCGCAAGGACTAATGCCGCCACGTATGGCACCGGTGGTTATATTCCGGCGACCAGCTCTTATGCAGGCTATCAGGCTTATCAGCCGGTTACGGCACCGGCTGGCCGCTCTTATGTGGACCAGAGTAAAAACGAATATCACATCAGCCTGACGGGTGGTACTGCGCCGGGGACACAGCCTGACCGCCAGTTACAGGATGCGCTCGAAAAATACGAGCGGGATAAACGTGCGCGCGCCCGTGCCAGCATGATGCATGACGGTTAAGGAGGTGACGAAAAATGATGCTCGCGTTAGGTATGTTTGTTTTTATGCGCCAGACGCTGCCACACCAGACCATGCAGCGCGAATCAGATTATCGCTGGCCGTCAAATCCCCGTATCGGTAAACGGGATGCCTTTCAGTTTCTCGGTGTGGGTGAGGAAAACATGACGCTTGCCGGCGTGCTTTATCCCGAACTGACCGGCGGGAAGCTGACGATGACCACGCTCAGGCTGATGGCAGAGGAAGGCCGGGCGTGGCCGTTGCTGGATGGCACCGGCATGATTTACGGCATGTATGTCATCAGCAGGGTGAGTGAAACAGGGAGTATTTTCTTTGCAGACGGCACACCCCGGAAAATTGATTTTACGTTGTCGCTCACCCGCGTGGATGAATCACTGGCCGCGCTTTATGGCGATATCGGTAAACAGGCGGAATCGCTCATCGGTAAGGCTGGCAGTATGGCGACTAAATTCACGGGTATGACGGGGGCGGGATAATGCTGGACGCGCTGACATTTGATGCAGGTAGTACGCTGACGCCGGATTACATGCTGATGCTCGACAGCAGGGATATTACCGGCAATATCAGCGACCGTCTGATGAGCATGACCCTGACGGATAACCGGGGCTTTGAGGCTGACCAGCTTGATATTGAACTGAACGATGCCGACGGGCAGGTCGGGCTGCCGGTTCGTGGCGCTGTCCTGACGGTGTATATCGGCTGGAAAGGTTTTGCCCTGGTATGCAAAGGGAAATTCACCGTTGATGAGGTTGAACACCGGGGCGCGCCGGATGTGGTCACCATCCGCGCCCGGAGTGCAGATTTCCGCGGGACGCTCAATTCCCGCCGTGAAGGCTCCTGGCATGACACCACGCTCGGTGCGATTGTTGAGGCGATAGCCTCCCGTAACAGGCTGGAAGCCAGTGTCGCTCCGTCACTGGCCGGAATTAAAATCCCGCACATCGACCAGTCGCAGGAGTCTGATGCGAAATTCCTGACCCGTCTTGCAGAACGCAACGGCGGTGAGGTCTCGGTAAAAATGGGAAAACTGTTGTTTCTCAAAGCGGGGCAGGGGGTGACGGCCAGTGGTAAAAAAATCCCGCAGGTCACCATAACCCGCAGCGACGGCGACCGCCATCATTTTGCGATTGCTGACCGTGGAGCCTATACCGGCGTAACAGCAAAGTGGTTACACACCAAAGACCCGAAGCCACAAAAGCAGAAGGTAAAACTGAAACGCAAAAAGAAAGAGAAACACCTGCGCGCACTGGAGCACCCGAAAGCGAAACCGGTCACGCAGAAGAAAACGCCAAAAGTACCGGAAGCGCGCGAAGGTGAATACATGGCAGGTGAGGCTGACAACGTTTTTGCCCTGACCACGGTATATGCCACGAAAGCGCAGGCCATGCGCGCCGCTCAGGCGAAGTGGGATAAGCTGCAACGGGGCGTTGCGGAGTTTTCCATCAGTCTGGCTACTGGTCGGGCAGATATTTACACGGAAACGCCGGTCAAAGTATCAGGCTTTAAGCGCGTCATAGACGAGCAGGACTGGACAATCACTAAGGTGACACATTTTCTGAATAATAGCGGCTTCACGACGTCCTTAGAGCTTGAGGTCAGGCTTTCTGATGTGGAGTACGAAACAGAAGATGATGAGTGATGTTTTGTTTTATCTGTTTGTTTTATAAGGGTAAATTAACTAAAATGGCACCATCAACAAAACCGGAAGAGGTGCTCGCGATGTTTCATTGTCCTTTATGCCAGCATGCCGCACATGCGCGTACAAGTCGCTATATCACTGACACGACAAAAGAGCGTTATCACCAGTGTCAGAACGTGAATTGCAGCGCCACGTTCATCACTTATGAGTCGGTACAGAGATACATCGTGAAGCCGGGAGAAGTCCACGCAGTAAGGCCGCACCCGTTGCCGTCAGGGCAGCAAATTATGTGGATGTAATTAGAAACAGGAAGCCCCTCAGTCGAGGGGCTTTTTTTGTCGATGTGGTCAATGTGTGGACGTGACCAGAAATAAATCCTTTTATTTCAATTTGTTGTACGTAAAAAATAAGCCCGTGTAAGGGAGATTACACAGGCTAAGGAGGTGGTTCCTGGTACAGCTAGCATTTTATGGGTTATGTTTTTCAGCGAAACGGATGATAACCTTAATAAATGCAGCTGTATGTGATCGGTTTCTAAGAATTTTCCATCCGGGAAAAATAATCGAAATTAATCACTTACCGTGGGGATTACGCGTGGTTTCCCCGGAGAAATTACGCATCAGCAGCGCGTAATTGAGCTCAAGATCCTGCGGGACCGGGAGCCACACAGTATAACCATCGCCTGGTGCTATCGGCATAGCTTCGCCTTTGGCGTTTTCCATGTGCTCAAGGGTAAAATTAATGTTGCCTTGCGGCGTCATCAGCTCAAGGCTGTCGCCAACGGAGAATTTATTTTTCACCGCTACCGCCGCGAGGTCCCCCTTGCGCTCACCGGTAAACTCACCAACAAACTGCTGGCGGTCAGAAACTGAATAACCGTATTCGTAGTTCTGATAATCGTCGTGAGTATGACGACGCAGGAAACCTTCGGTATAGCCACGATGCGCCAGACCTTCCAGAGTTTCCAGCAGGCTGGTATCGAACGGTTTTCCCGCAGCGGCGTCATCGATAGCTTTGCGGTAAACCTGTGCGGTGCGTGCACAATAGTAGAAAGATTTGGTACGACCTTCGATTTTCAGCGAATGCACGCCCATTTTGGTCAGGCGTTCTACATGGGCGATGGCGCGCAGATCTTTCGAGTTCATGATGTAAGTGCCGTGCTCATCTTCAAACGCGGTCATATACTCGCCCGGACGCTGGGCCTCTTCGATCATAAACACTTTGTCGGTTGGTGCGCCGATACCCAGCGTCGGCTCAACATTTTGCACCGGAATCGGCTCGTACTTGTGTACGATGTTGCCAACATCATCTTCTTTCCCTTCCTGGACGTTGTACTCCCAGCGGCAGGCGTTGGTGCAGGTGCCCTGGTTCGGGTCGCGCTTGTTGATATAGCCAGAGAGCAGGCAGCGACCGGAGTAGGCCATGCACAGCGCGCCGTGAACGAAGATCTCGATCTCCATATCCGGCACCTGATTGCGGATCTCTTCAATCTCTTCCAGCGACAGCTCGCGAGAGAGGATCACGCGGGTCAGGCCCATTTGCTGCCAGAATTTCACCGTCGCCCAGTTCACGGCGTTAGCCTGCACCGAAAGGTGGATCGGCATTTCAGGGAAGTGCTCACGCACCAGCATAATCAGCCCTGGATCGGACATAATCAGCGCATCCGGCCCCATTTCCACCACCGGTTTCAGGTCACGGATAAAGGTTTTCAGCTTGGCGTTGTGCGGTGCAATGTTGACCACGACATAAAACTTTTTCCCCAGCGCGTGGGCTTCATTGATGCCGAGCTGAAGATTTTCGTGGTTGAATTCGTTGTTGCGCACACGCAGGGAATAACGCGGCTGGCCCGCATAAACAGCATCTGCGCCATAAGCGAAAGCGTAACGCATATTTTTCAGCGTTCCCGCCGGGGAAAGGAGTTCCGGTTTAAACATAATTCTCTCGTTCTGATGACAGGTCAGATCCGCTTCACCTGATGAAGCGGTTAGGGGAGTGCCCCCACTTTAAGTGGCGGGCATTGTAGCGCAATCGGCGGGTTTAGCTCCAGTGTAAATGTCTGGTGGCGTCCTGGTTTTGGTTAAGGATACGAATGACGATAATTTCCCCTGGTGATTGCAGGAAATAAATGACGTGGCGTTCAAAAGGAAGAACAAAAATACCTTCGCCTAATTCAGGTCTGGGCGTACCTATATTATTGTTACTCAGAATCTGGAGAACGTCTGAAAGATGTTCCACATATCTGTCGGCTTGTGGTTCGCCGAAATGGTGATAGCTGTAATACCAGATGCCTTCTAAATCCTCATTGGCTTTTGGCATGAGTTTAATAATACGCACATTATTTCCTTATCCCTGCTTTCACCTTCCGTAAGAACGCGTCCTTTTCCCACGGCTGAGCTTCACCACTACTCAACCCTTCTGCGAGCATGTCACGTAACGCTTGCAGGCGAGACTCTGCTTGCTTTTCTCGAAGTAATCGCAGTGACTCACGGATCACTTCGCTTTGGGTGCGATAGTCGCCGGATTCAATTAAGGACTCGATAAATTCACGCAACTCATCGCCGAGATCAACCGTCATCGTTCTGGCCATTTTACGCCCGCCTGTAAGTAAAAATCTTACATCAGTGTATGTCATAAACCGGATAGCGTCACGAAAGTATTAGAAGATATTTTGGCACATGAACATGTTCAGGAGGATAAGTATGGGATGGTAAACAAAGAAAGCACAACGAGTGCTCGTCAGTGCCCACTATTTTAATGGCGGCGGTTACTCTTAATTATTAATAACTAAGCGTTATTTGGATATAAAGCCGGACGCCAACAACCCACGCCCGGCATCGTAATTACGTATTGTCTTTCACCGTCTGGCTTGTGCCATTGGCTTTAACGGAGGCAATTCCGGTTTCACGAGATTGCGCGGTGGCGTACATCTGGCTGGAGCCGATAATTTGATGATTAGCGGCTTTCAGATTGAAATAGAATTTGCCGTTACTTGCCGTTTTTTTCTCATAGCGTTCTTCTTGCGGGCTGTTGCTACGCACCGACGCGATGCCCTTTTCCGCAGAGGCTTTTGAGGTATACAGCTCGCTGGTGAGGATAGTCTCACCATTGCCCGCTTTTAGCACAAACCGGAACTGATTATCACTGCTCTTACTGAGTTCAAACCAACCAGCCATAATGACTCCTTGATTGAAATTGTGTATCGAAAACAGCATCTAAAGGTGCTGTTTACCGATTAAAGTATGAGCGATTTTCTGATGCCTGCCAGGGCGGAGAGATAATGTCAGTTTGCTGACCATGCGTGGGATAATGTGGCCGGATCGGGTCTGAACGCCATCTCCGGCTAACAAAATAATGTCGCTAAAACTAAACGATGCGGCAGGCGTCGGCTTCCCAGCGGTAACCGACGCCGTAAACGGCGCGGATAAATGACTGTTCGGCGTCGAGAGATTCCAGCTTGCGGCGCAGGTTTTTAATGTGGCTGTCGATGGTGCGGTCGGTTACTACGCGGTAGTCGTCATAAAGATGATTGAGCAAATGCTCGCGGGAGAACACTTTTCCTGGTTCATGAGAGAGCGTTTTCAGCAGACGAAATTCCGCAGGCGTCAGGTCAAGCATTTTACCGCGCCATGAAGCCTGAAAACGACCTTCGTCGATAATCAACGGGCTTTCAGCATCCTGTTGCTGCAACTCGCGCTGCGGTTTGCAACGGCGCAAAATGGTTTTGACGCGCGCTACCACTTCCCGTGGGCTGTACGGCTTGCAGATGTAGTCATCTGCGCCAATCTCCAGCCCCAGCAGGCGATCGATCTCTTCGATTTTTGCCGTCACCATCACGATCGGAATGTCAGAAAAACGACGAATTTCCCGGCACAGCGTCAGGCCATCGGTGCCAGGGAGCATCAGATCTAACAGGATCAGATCCGGTGGTGTCTGGCGCACATACGGCAGTACCTGATCGCCGTGGCTGATAAGCGTCGGCGCATAGCTCGCAGCACGCAGATAATCAATGAGCAACTGCCCCAGCTTCGGTTCATCTTCCACGATCAAAATACGCGGTGTGTTTTCGTCGATTGGTAACTCGGTCATACTTCTCTCTGTAAATCCCGTTCCAGCGGTAACTCTACTGTAATGCTTACCCCGCCAAAAGGCGAATGGGCAGCAATAATGCGACCATTATGTGCTTCAACAATGTTCAGGCAAATCGCCAGCCCCAGCCCGGAACCGCCGCTGGCACGGTTGCGGGAACCTTCGGTGCGATAAAAACGTTCAAACAATTTTTGTAGCTGATCGTCACTGACACCTGGCGCACTGTCGGCAAAGGTCAGGCGCACCGTTTTGTCGCGCTGCCCGGCAGAGATTTGCAGGCTGCCGCCGCTGTCAGTGTAGCGCAGGCTGTTTTCCAGTAAGTTATTGAATAACTGCATTAAACGGTCGCGATCGCCAAATACGGTAATACTGTCTGGCAGGGAAAATTGCAGTTTCAGGCCACGACTGGCGAATCGTTCGCGAAATGCGCCGCCCGCCACTTCCAGCAGTGGGATCAAATCTACCGGTGCTTTTTGATAGGCGAGAGCGCCTTCATCAGACATCGACAACTGATGGAGATCGTCAACCAGTTTGGTCAGTGTACCGACCTCCGCCTGTAAAGACGCCACCGTCTCCGGCGTGAATTTACGCACGCCATCCTGAATGGCTTCCAGTTCACCGCGCAGCACCGCTAATGGCGTACGCAGTTCGTGAGAAATATCGGCCATAAAATCGCGCCGCATTTGCTGGTTTTTCTCCAGTGTGCTGGCAAGCTGGTTGAAGTCTTGCGCCAGTTTGCCCAGTTCATCTTCACTGGTGGGCGTTACGCGGGTAGTGAAATCGCCCGCCGCCAGTTTGTGCGTGCCATCGACAAGTCGTTTTACCGGTGCCAGTAAACCGCGCGCCAGCAGAAAAGTGGCAAGTGCCGCGAGTAACGTTGCCAGGGCGACAATCAACCAGCTGGTTTGCCGCTGTTGTTTATCGAAATTGATATCAGTATTGCGCGTTAACCGCTCAACGGGGGAGGCGATCACCGCGCCAACTTCCGCACCGTTGACCAGAATGGGTCGCCGTGTACCGTCAGGTGGAATCGGCGCTCGCGGACCAACCAGCACTTTGTTGTTTTGATCAACCACCCAGAACTGGGTACGCCAGCCGTGCGGTGGCATACCCGGGCCGGGTTTATCTTCCGAATTATCGTGTTCAAATGAACGCAGGATCTGAAAGACAAAGCGATCATTGTTGCGCAGGAAGCGCCAGTTGCCATGCTGCGCATACTGCTCGCCAAGCGCATCACTTAACAGTTGTAATCGCTGTTCATTACCATGCTTGATGTAATCAATAAAGCCACGCTCAAAACTGATACGCACCGCCCAGTGCATACTGATCAGCAAGACAATGCAGGTGGCGAAAATCGCCAGAAACAGTTTGCCGGTAATACCGGGTCGCCAGAACTTCATTGCGCGCTCCTTTTCGCCGCGAAATAGCTACATTTTGATGCGTATCGTTCGGCACTCTGGCAAAGATGAACGCCGGAAGGGCGATGATCAACGCCATGCTAAGCCAGGTGTACATAAAGACGGTTTGTGTGGTGCCGCTGTCGACGCTGACATGCTGTGAACCAAAAAGTCCCAGCAACAGCCCGGCGATAGTGACGCCGATACTCATCGACAATTGCATAATCATCGACAGCAGGCTGTTTCCGCTGCTCGCCAGATTGTCCGGGAGATCTTTCAGCGTCAGGGTGTTCATGGAGGAGAAACGCGTCGAGTTGACCATCCCTTGTAAAAACAGGACGAACGGCAAAACGTAGTACCAGCCCAGCAGGGCGGTAGTCATAAACAACAGGGTGACCAGCGACAGGCCAAGCGTGGTTGCCACCAGTACCCGACGATAGCCAAAGCGATTCACCACCTGTACCACAATTCGCTTCATCCCCATGCTGCCGAGCACCATCGGGATCATCATCAGTCCGGCATGAAAAGGCGAGAAACCGAGGCCAATTTGCAGGAAAACCGGTGTCATAAAGGGCAACATGCCACTGCCAATACGTCCGGCAAAGCTCCCCGCCAGGCCCAGCGAAAAGGTACGAGTACGGAACAGTTTCAGACTGAACAGGGCACGGTTGTTATTTCTGGCATGCAGCAGATAAAGCACCAGTGCCACCACGCCAACTGCGACCAGGCCTGCAATCGTCAGCGGCGATAAACCTGTACCTTTACTGCCGTCCAGCGCCAGGGTTAATACCGCCATGCCAACCGCCAGCAATAAAAATCCGGAGAGATCAAAGCGCCGCGTCTGCATGGTGTAGTTCGGCATTAACAGCAATGTGGCGATCGCACCGATAATCCCCACCGGAATGTTGATCAAAAAGATCCAGTGCCACGACGCGTACTCCACCAGCAGACCGCCGAGCGCCGGACCGAGCAGCGGACCGACCTGACCGGGTAACGTGACAAAGGTCATCGCCGCCATATATTGCTCGCGCGGTACGATTTTCATCACCGTCAATCTGCCGACCGGCACCATCATCGCGCCGCCAACGCCCTGTAACGCGCGTGCCAGCAACAGTTCGTTCAGCGTGCCGGAAAGCGCGCAAAACAGTGAACCGAGAGTAAACAGCACGATGGCGGTAAAGAAAATATTGCGCACGCCGACTTTGTCCGCCAGCCAGCCGCTGGCGGGCAGCATCACCGCCACGGTCAGCACATAAGAGACAATGACCATGTGCATATGCAACGGACTTTCCCCGAGGCTTTGCGCCATTGAGGGAAGGGCGGTGTTTACGATGGTGGTGTCCAGCGACTGCATAAAGAAGCCGAAAGCCACAATCCACAATTGCCAACGGGTGCTGTCGGGAAGATCTGTCATTTACTCGGTTACCGTTTGTTTAGGTTTACGCGAAAAACGCAGCCGCAGACGGTCGAAAAAGAGATACACCACCGGCGTGGTATACAGCGTAAGGAGCTGGCTCATTACCAGTCCGCCGACAATGGTGATCCCCAGGGGTTGCCGCAGCTCCGAGCCGTCACCGCCCGACAACACCAGCGGCAGCGCGTCAAACAGCGCCGCCAGGGTAGTCATCATAATCGGGCGAAAACGCAGCAGACAGGCCTGGAAAATAGCTTCCTGCGGCGTCAGGTTACCGTGCCGTTGGGCTTCAAGCGCAAAATCGACCATCATAATGGCGTTTTTCTTCACGATGCCGATTAATAGCATGATCCCTATCAGGGCGATTAGGCTGAACGGGGCATTGAACAGCTCCAGCGCCAGCAGCGCTCCAACGCCCGCCGAGGGCAGGGTGGAGAGGATCGTCAGCGGATGTACGTAACTCTCGTAAAGGATACCCAGCACGATATACACCGTGGCGATGGCGGCGATAATCAGGATCACCTGTGAGTTCATCGTCTCCTGGAACACCTGCGCCGTGCCGGCAAAACTGCCGCGCACCGTCGAAGGCACACCAAGCTGGGTCATTGCGCGATCGATCGCCGCACTGGCGTCCGAGAGCGATTTTCCGGTCGGCAGGTTGAACGAGATGGTCGAGGCTGCCGATAATCCCTGATGATTCACCGATAGTGGGGCATTCGCCGGTTGCCATTTAGCGAAATACGACAGCGGGATCGCTTTGCCTTCGTTATTAATGACGAACATTTTTTCCAGCGCGCTGATGTCCTGGGTATAGCGCGGATCCACTTCCATCACCACTTTATACTGGTTCATCGGCTGATAAATGGTCGAGATTTGCCGCTGACCGAAGGCGTTATTTAACAGGCTGTTGGCGGCCTGCACGTCGATTCCCAGCCGTGCCATGGTGTCGCGGTCGTAAACCAGATTCATCTCCGCGCCGTTATCCTGCTGATCGGAGTTCACGTCCGCCAGTTCCGGCAACGTCGCCAGTTTTTTGCGGATTTTTGGCTCCCATTCGCGCAGTGCCGCCAGGTCGTCGGATAACAACGTGTACTGGTAGCTGGCGTTCGACTGACGCCCACCAACGCGAATATCCTGTACCGCCATCAGGAACAGATTCGCCCCCGGTTCTTTCGCCAGTTTTGCGCGCAGACGGTCGATAATTTGCTGCGCCGTTTCGCTGCGTTCGTCGCGTGGCTTGAGGGTGATAAACATCATCCCGCTGTTCACTCGCGAACCGCCTGTAAAGCCGGTGACATTATCCACTGCCGGATCGTCACGGATAATTTTCATGAAATCCTGCAACTTACCGCGCATCGCCTGAAACGAAATACTCTGATCCGCCTGAATCCCGCCCATCAACACGCCAGTGTCCTGCTCCGGGAAGAAGGTTTTCGGGATCGAGATATACAGCCAGATATTCAGCGCAATGGTGCCAAGCAGCACCACGCCCACCAGACGGGTATGATTGAGCACCCATTTCAGCGACTTGCCATAGCCTTGTTGCAGGGCTACCAACATGCGGCCAAAACCACGCAGTCGCTTTTGCTCGCGCGGCTTGCTGGCTTTCAGCATCCAGCCACACATCATTGGCGTTAGCGTCAGGGAAACCAGCAACGAAATACCAATGGCGACAGAAAGCGTCACGGCAAACTCGCGTAACAGTCGGCCCGGCAATCCGCCCATCAACAGCAGCGGCAGGAACACCGCCACCAGTGACAGACTCATCGACAGCACCGTAAAACCGACTTCGCGAGTACCTTGCAGTGCGGCTTGCAACGGTTTCATTCCCGCTTCCAGATGACGTGCAATGTTTTCCAGCACCACGATGGCGTCATCCACCACGAAACCAGTAGCGATGGTGAGCGCCATTAACGAAAGGTTATTGAGACTGAATCCGCACAGGTACATCGCCGCAAACGTACCAATCAGCGAAACCGGCACCGCAACGGCGGGAATAATAGTGGCGCGACCCGAGCGCAGGAATAAAAACACCACCAGAATCACCAGCGCCACCGAGATAATCAGCGTTTGCTCGACTTCTTCCAGCGAGGCGCGAATGGTGGGGGAGCGATCCTGGGCAATTTGCAGATCAATCGCCGCCGGAATGGTTTCCTGCAACTCCGGTAATTTTGCCCGGATGCTGTCAACCGTCTGGATAATATTGGCTTCCGGCAGCTTGCGGATCATCAGCAAAATAGCCGGTTTGGCGTTGGTCATCCCGGCGTTGCGCACATCCTGCACTGAGTCGGTCACCGTCGCCACATCGCCCAGACGAACCGCGCCGCCGTTGTTGTAGTGAATAATCAACGGCTGATATTCAGCGGCGGTTTTTAGCTCATCATTGGTCTGGATCTGCCAGCGGTGAGTGCCATCTTCCAGTGCCCCCTGCGGTTTACGCACGTTGGCATTGCTGATGGCAGTGCGTACGTCATCCAGCGACACGCCCTGATTAAACAGCGCCTGCGGGTTCAGCCCGACGCGCACGGCGGGCAGCGAGCTGCCGCCGACATCGACATCACCGACACCGTCGATTTGCGAAATCGTCGGAGCCAGCTGCGTCGAGGCGAAATCGTACAATTCACCCTGCGAATAAGTATCGGAGGTTAGCGTGAGGATCATAATTGGCGCATCCGACGGGTTCGCTTTGCGATAAGTCGGGCGGCTGGGCATCCCACTGGGCAGCAGACTTTGTGCGGCGTTGATCGCCGCCTGCACATCACGCGCCGCACCGTTGATATCCCGGTCAAAATCAAACTGCAAAATAATACGCGTGCTGCCGAGCGAACTGCTGGAGGTCATTTCACTGACCCCGACAATGCGCCCAAGTGAACGCTCCAGCGGCGTGGCAACGGAAGACGCCATTGTCTCCGGCGACGCACCGGGCAGCGAGGCGCTGACCATAATCACCGGAAAATCGACCTGCGGCAGCGGGGCGACCGGCAGCATACGGAAGCCCAGTATGCCGCACAGGGTAATGGCGACCGACAGTAAAATCGTCGCCACCGGGCGGTAAATGAAGAGGGCAAAAAACTTCACTTACGCCTCCTCTTCATGACAGGCAAAGCGGCTTTTAGTCCACAATGCCAGGCGGTCGAACAGCAGATAAATCACTGGCGTGGTAAACAGCGTCAGTACCTGGCTGACAACCAGACCACCGACCATACCAATGCCTAACGGACGACGCAGTTCCGCGCCGACCCCGGTACTCAACATCAGCGGCAGCGCGCCAAGCAGAGCCGCCAGGGTGGTCATCAGGATCGGACGAAAACGCAGCAGACAAGCCTGGTAGATTGCATCGCGCGGCGACATGCCTTGCTCGCGCTCGGCAGCCAGCGCGAAGTCGATCATCATGATGGCGTTTTTCTTCACGATACCGATCAGCAAAATAATGCCGATAATCGCAATCACATCCAGTTCGCTACCGGCAATCATTAACGCCAGCAGTGCGCCAACACCTGCCGTGGGCAACGTCGAGAGAATGGTGATTGGATGAATAAAGCTCTCGTACAGAATGCCGAGCACGATATACATCGCCACCACCGCTGCGACAATCAGCCAGACAGTGCTGCCCAGCGCCGACTGGAAGGCGAGGGTGCAGCCCTGGAACTGCGTGGTGATATCCACCGGTAGATTCAGCGTCTTTTCAGTGTCCATAATCGCCTGCACCGCATCGCCCAGCGAATAATTATCCGGCACGTTAAAGGAGATGGTTGTTACCGGGAACTGATCCAGATGGTTGATGGAGAGCGGTGCAAAACGCTGCTCAATTTTGGCAATCGAACTTAGCGGAACCACGCCACCGTCGCTGCTGGTCAGGCGAATGGTACCCAGCGCCGCGAGGCCTGGGGTATTTTCGGTGTTGTGTTCCAGCACCACGCGATACTGGTTGGCTTGAGTATAAATAGTGGAAATCAGCCGCTGACCAAACGCGTTGTACAGGGCGTTATCGACATCTGCCATGCTGATCCCCAGACGGCTGGCGCTGTCACGATCAACATTGACATACGCCACCAGCCCTTTGTCCTGCCAGTCGCTGGAGACATCAGAAAGCTGTGGCAGTTGCTGGAGTTTTTCCATCAACTGTGGCACCCAGGTACTGAGCGCATCCAGTGACGTGGCCTGCAAGGTAAACTGGTACTGGGTGCGGCTGACCTGAGTATCGATGGTCAGGTCCTGCGTTGGTTGCAGGAAGAGATCGACGCCCGGCACTTTATCCACCGCCGTTTGCAGACGGGCGATGACTTTTTGCACCCGATCATCACGTTCATCCAGCGGTTTGAGGTTGATCTGCAAACGCGCACTGTTCAGCGACGGGTTAGTGCCATCAACGCCAACAAATGAGGTCAGACTTTGCACTGCCGGATCCTGCAAAATCACGTCCGCGACCTGGCGTTGCCGCTGGGCCATATTGGCAAAGGAGCTGGATTGCGGTGCCTGCAAAGTGCCCTGAATAATGCCGTTATCCTGTACCGGGAAGAAACCTTTCGGAATGAACACCCACAATAGAACGCTAAGCAGCAGCGTGCTGAGCGCCACGCTTAAGGTCAGCCACGGATGATTCAGCACTTTCGCCAGTCCACGACCATAGGCGGCGATTATCCTGTCGAACATTTTTTCCGAGGCACGGGAGAAGCGGTTCTGTTTACGCAACGACTCCTGGCTGAGCATCCGTGCGCACATCATCGGTGTCAGGGTTAGCGACACCACGGCTGAGATTAAAATCGCTACCGCCAGGGTAATAGCAAATTCGCGGAACAGTCGCCCGACGATATCGCCCATAAACAGCAGTGGGATCAACACCGCAATCAGCGAGAAGGTCAGCGAGATAATGGTAAAGCCGATTTCACCTGCGCCTTTGAGCGCCGCCGCCAACGGTTTTTCGCCTTTTTCGATATAGCGGGAAATATTTTCGATCACCACGATGGCGTCATCGACCACGAACCCGGTGGCGATAGTTAACGCCATCAGCGTCAGGTTATTGATTGAAAAATCGAGAAACACCATAACCGCGAAGGTGCCGATTAACGACAGCGGCACTGCGACGCCGGGAATGATGGTCGCCGGAATATTGCGCAAAAACAGGTAGATAATCATTACTACCAGCGCGATAGCCATCATCAATTCACACTGAGTATCGTCGACGGATGCGCGGATATTGGTGGTACGGTCAGAAAGTACCGTCACCTCCACCGATTTCGGCAAACTCTCGGTGAGCTGTGGCAGCATCTGCCGGATGCTGTCGGCGGTGGAGATAATGTTAGCACCGGGCTGGCGCTGAACATTCATCACAATGGCCTGTTCTTTGTTCGCCCATGCGCCGAGCCAGCTGTTTTCTACACCTTGCTCTACGGTTGCGACATCGCCCAGACGAATCGGCGCGCCGTTCTGGTAGGCGATAATCAACTGGCGATATTCTTCCGCAGATTGCATTTGGTCATTCGCGGAAAGCGTAACCGCGCGGGAAGGGCCGTCGAGGCTACCTTTTGCCGAGTTAACGTTAGCGCCGGTAATGGCGGTGCGCACGGTTTCGCTGGTCAGGCCGAGGGCGGCAATCGCCTGAGCGTTAAGTTTGACGCGAACAGCCGGACGCTGGCCGCCGGAAAGCGTCACCAGGCCGACGCCGGAAATCTGCGAGATTTTCTGCGCGACGCGGGTTTCCACCATATCTTCCACTTGCGTCATCGGCATGGCGGTTGAGGTAACGGCGAGCGTCATGATCGGCGGATCTGCCGGGTTCACTTTGCTGTAAACCGGCGGGTTAGGCAGATCGCTCGGCAACAAGTTGGTCGCAGCGTTAATCGCGGCCTGCACTTCCTGCTCGGCGACATCCAGCGGTAATGTTAGCTGGAACTGTAAGGTGATAACTGACGCACCGCCGGAACTTTGCGACGACATCTGTTTCAGGCCAGACATCTGCCCGAACTGGCGTTCGAGCGGCGCGGTAACGGCAGAGGTCATGACATCCGGGCTCGCACCTGGGTAGAGCGTGACCACCTGAATGGTCGGATAGTCCACTTCCGGCAGCGCCGAAACGGGCAGGGCGCGATAACCGATAATCCCGGCGAGTAAGATCGCCACCATCAGCAGCGTGGTGGCGACAGGACGCATAATAAACAGGCGCGACGGGCCGCCTGTGCTGCTCGGAGGTAACACCTGCATCAGGAGCGTGCTCCTTTTTTCGCGTATTCGCGGCTGGTGGCTTTCTCTTCCGGAGTGGTGGCGCTCTGGGCTTCCACCACTTCCACTTTCGCCCCTTCGGTCAGGCGATCAATGCCGTCTGTCACCACGCGATCGCCCGCAGAAATACCTGCACGGATCACCACTTTCTGACTGTCCTGAATGCCCGGCGTCACCAGATGTTTGCTGACCTTGTTTTCGCTATTCAGCACCCAGACAAAATGGCCTTCATTGCCCATTTGCAGGGCGGCTGTTGGGATCACTACGGCGTTTTGTTCGGTGTCGACTAACATGCGCGCGTTAACAAACTGATTGGGAAACAGCGCATCATCCTGATTATTAAAGCGTGCTTTCACTTTAATCGTACCGGTAGTGGCATCGATTTGGTTATCGAGACTTAACAGCGTGCCTTCACTTAATTTCTTCGAGTTGGTGCGATCCCAGGCTTCTACCACCAGCGGTTTCCCGGCTTTTTGCGCCTGCACGACGGTAGCGATATCGCTTTCCGGCAGGGTAAAGAGCAAATCGATAGGATGCGTCTGGGTGATCACCACGATCCCGGTGGTATCACCACTGGAGATTTGGTTACCAACATCAACCTGCTTGAGACCAACGCGACCATCGACTGGTGCGGTGATGCGGCTCCAGTCGAGTTGCAGCTGCGCGCTGGCGACGCTTGCTTCATCAGCCTTAATGGTGCCTTCGGTTTCACTGACCAGCGCCTGTTGGGCATCCAGCTCCTGGCGGGAGACGAGATTGGTTTTTGCCAGTTGCTGATAACGCGCCAGATCACGGCGGGCGTTGGTAAGCGTGGCTTTATCTTTTGCCAGTTGGCCCTGGGCTTGTGCTAATGCAACTTTGAACTGGCTGGGGTCAATTTCTGCCAGTAAATCGCCTGCTTTGACCTGCTGGCCTTCCTGGAAATGTAACGCCATCAGTTGACCATCCACGCGGCTGCGCACCGTAACAGTATTAGCGGCGGTAATGGTGCCAAGCCCGGTGAGGTAACGTGGAACTGCCTGTTCTACGGCGGTCGCCGCCTGAACCGGGGCTAATGGGCCGGAACGCATACCACGGCGACCACCCGCTGGCGATTGCTGCGCTTGTTTCGTCGCCCCTGGGGCTGCACTCTGGGAGTCATTGCGGCCTTGCCAGAACCAGAATGCGGCGATGGCGGCGATAACCACCACGATTACGATTACCCAACGGGATTTATAACTGCCTTTCATCGTTAAGAGTTTCTCTTCCTGAAACGTTTCGCGGAATGATACTAGTGTAGCCAGCCAATAAGGGAGAAAAATGGAGGAATTATGAAACACTATCGGGAATCGTCTGAATGGCGGGCACATTTGCGAGCACGCATCCAGTAATAACACAGGAAACTATTTTATCTACGCGTTAGCGATAGACTGCTTGCATGGCGAAAGGAGGTAAGCCGACGATTTCAGCGGGACGCTGAAACGGGAAAGCCCCTCCCGAGGAAGGGGCCATAAATAAGGAAAGGGTCATGATGAAGATACTCATCATCGTGGTGCTCTTAGTGATTAGCTACCCAGCATACTAAGACTACCAGGGCGGGGGAAACCCCGCTCTACCCTCACTCCTGAAAGTATGCCTTCACGTTCAGAATGTCAATCCGCAGGCTTTGCAGTCTGTGATCCTGCCAGCAAATATTCTTTGCGAGTCGTTACGCAATAATCACACTTGAAACTATTTTATCCGCAAGTCAGCGATAGACTGCATACAGGGCGAAAGGAGGTAAGCCGAAGATTTCAGCGGGATGCTGAAACGTGAAAGCCCCTCCCGAGGAAGGGGCCTTAAATAAGGAAAGGGTCATGATGAGGCTACTCATCATCGTGGTGCTCTTAGTCATTAGCTGGCCAGCTTACTAAGACTACCAGGGCGGGGGAAACCCCGCTCAACCCTCACTGCTGAAAGTATGCCTTCACGATAAGATTGTCAATCCGCAGGCTTTGCAGTCTGCGATCCTGCCAGCAAATATTCTTTGCGAGTCGTTACGCAATAATCACACTGGAAACTATTTTATCCGCAAGTCAGCGATAGACTGCATACAGGGCGAAAGGAGGTAAGCCGAAGATTTCAGCGGGACGCTGAAACGGGAAACCCTCTCCCGGAGAAGAGGGCTTTTAATAAGGAAAGGGGTATGATGAAGCACGTCATCATACTGGTGATACTCTTAGTGATTAGCTTCCAGGCTTACTAAGAACCCCAGGGGGAGGGGGAAACCTCTCCCTAACCCTCACTCCTGAAATTATGTCACTCCGCCCTTAGTGTCAATCGACGGCTCTCCGTTCTTGCGAGGCGAATAGCAAAATTTTCTGCGCCGCCGGGACTAATTCTGAAAGTTTCTTCGTTTGCTCTTATTTCATTATTGCAGTCGGTATGATACCGGACCTCAATAATTCTCTAAGAAAGGATTTCTTATGAGCGAACAAATCACGTTTGCCACCAGCGATTTTGCCAGTAACCCGGAACCACGTTGCCCCTGCATTTTGCTGCTGGATGTTTCTGGTTCTATGAACGGTAGACCCATTAATGAACTTAACGCCGGATTGGTTACCTTTCGCGATGAGCTGCTTGCCGATTCGCTGGCCTTAAAAAGAGTTGAACTCGGCATTGTGACGTTCGGCCCGGTGCATGTGGAACAACCCTTTACCAGCGCCGCTAATTTTTTCCCGCCCATCCTGTTTGCCCAGGGCGATACACCAATGGGCGCTGCCATTACCAAAGCCCTGGATATGGTAGAGGAGCGGAAACGTGAGTATCGTGCAAATGGTATTTCGTATTATCGCCCGTGGATTTTCCTGATCACCGATGGCGCTCCAACCGATGAGTGGCAGGCTGCCGCCAACAAAGTGTTTCAGGGGGAAGAAGATAAGAAGTTTGCCTTCTTTTCCATCGGTGTTCAGGGGGCGGATATGAAGACTCTGGCACAAATCAGCGTTCGTCAGCCTTTGCCACTGCAGGGATTACAATTCCGTGAACTGTTTAGCTGGTTATCCAGTTCGCTGCGTTCGGTTTCCCGCTCCACGCCGGGAACGGAAGTTGTGCTGGAAGCGCCAAAAGGCTGGACGTCAGTGTGAGCTGGCGTCTGGTTTATGCATCCGCTGTTGGAACGTCGCACATTAGCGCTGATTTACCTTGTCAGGATGCCTGCCAGATGCAGGTTGCCTGGCTAAATGACCAGCAGCCATTACTGGTGATGTTCCTTGCTGATGGCGCAGGTAGCGTTTCGCAGGGAGGAGAAGGCGCGAAGCTCGCCGTCAATGAAGCGATGGCGTTTATGGTGCAAAAAGTACAGGACGGTGAATTGGGGCTTAATGATGTCCTCGCCACAAATATGGTACTGACCATTCGTCAACGACTTTTTGCCGAGGCAGAAGCCAAAGCATTAGCAGTTCGCGATTTTGCCTGCACGTTTCTGGGATTGATTTCATCGGCTAACGGCACATTGATTATGCAAATTGGCGACGGCGGTGTAGTGGTGGATTTTGGTCGTGGTCTGGAACTGCCGCTCACGCCGATGGTGGGTGAATATGCCAATATGACGCATTTCATTAGCGATGAAGATGCTGTTTCCAGACTGGAAACTTTCACCAGCACTGAGCGTGCGCATAAAGTTGCAGCATTTACGGATGGTATTCAGCGACTGGCGTTAAATATGCTGGATAATTCTCCGCATGTGCCTTTCTTTACCCCGTTTTTCAATGGACTGGCGGCAGCAACGCAGGAACAACTCGATTTATTACCTGAATTGTTAAAGCAGTTTTTGTCCAGCCCGGCGGTAAACGAGCGTACCGATGATGATAAAACGTTGGCACTGGCGCTGTGGTTACCATGAAACCCACTTTATATACTGCTACTGGTGAGTGCGTTACGCCAGGCCGTGAACTGGGCAAAGGTGGCGAAGGCGCGGTTTATGATATCAATGAGTTTGTCGATAGCGTCGCCAAGATTTATCACACGCCGCCACCCGCCTTAAAACAGGACAAACTTGCCTTTATGGCTGCGACAGCTGACGCGCAGTTGGTGAATTATGTCGCCTGGCCGCAGGCAACGCTTCACGGTGGGCGAGGCGGAAAGGTTATCGGTTTTATGATGCCAAAAGTTTCTGGTAAAGAACCGATTCATATGATCTATAGCCCGGCACATCGTCGCCAGAGTTACCCTCATTGTGCGTGGGATTTTCTACTCTATGTTGCGCGCAATATTGCTTCATCTTTTGCTACGGTTCACGAGCACGGGCACGTCGTGGGGGACGTAAACCAGAACAGCTTTATGGTAGGTCGCGACAGCAAAGTGGTGTTGATCGATAGTGACTCCTTTCAGATTAACGCCAATGGCACACTGCATTTATGCGAAGTCGGCGTGTCGCATTTTACGCCGCCAGAGCTACAAACCTTGCCATCATTTGTCGGTTTTGAACGTACCGCGAATCACGATAATTTTGGCCTTGCGTTGCTGATTTTTCACGTCTTGTTTGGTGGGCGGCATCCTTATTCTGGTGTGCCGCTTATCTCTGATGCGGGTAATGCGCTGGAGACGGATATTGCCCATTTCCGTTATGCCTACGCGTCAGACAACCAGCGACGTGGTTTAAAACCGCCGCCACGATCGATTCCGCTGTCGATGTTACCGGGCGATGTTGAAGCCATGTTTCAGCAGGCGTTTACGGAAAGTGGCGTAGCAACCGGGCGTCCGACGGCTAAAGCGTGGGTAGCAGCACTGGATTCTCTACGCCAACAGTTAAAGAAATGTACCGTTTCGGCAATGCATGTTTATCCCGCTCATTTGACCGACTGCCCGTGGTGTACGCTGGATAATCAAGGCGTTATCTATTTTATTGATCTCGGCGAAGAGGTCATTACCACCGGCGGTGATTTTGTGCTGGCGAAAGTCTGGGCGATGGTGATGGCGTCAGTAGCGCCGCCAGCATTGCAACTGCCATTACCCGATCATTTCCAACCGACTGGCAGGCCGCTTCCTTTAGGCCTGTTACGGCGCGAATACATCATTCTGATTGAGATCGCACTGTCAGCGTTATCGCTGCTGCTTTGCGGCCTTCAGGCAGAACCGCGTTATATTATTTTGGTTCCTGTGCTGGCGGCTATCTGGATTATTGGCAGTCTGACAAGCAAAGCGTACAAAGCAGAAGTTCAGCAACGCCGTGAGGCATTTAATCGCGCGAAAATGGACTATGACCATTTAGTCAGCCAGAGCCAACAGTTGGGCGGGCTGGAAGGTTTTATCGCCAAACGGACGATGCTCGAAAAAATGAAGGACGAAATTCTCGGGTTACCGGAAGAAGAAAAACGTGCTCTGGCAGCACTTCACGACACCGCAAGGGAACGGCAGAAGCAGAAGTTTCTGGAGGGATTTTTTATTGATGTTGCCTCTATTCCCGGCGTTGGCCCTGCGCGTAAAGCGGCGTTACGGTCCTTTGGTATTGAAACAGCAGCGGATGTTACCCGTCGTGGGGTTAAGCAAGTTAAAGGGTTTGGTGATCATCTGACCCAGGCGGTCATCGACTGGAAAGCGAGCTGTGAACGCCGTTTTGTGTTCAGGCCGAACGAAGCGGTAACGCCTGCAGAAAGACAAGCGGTAATGGCGAAAATGGCCGCCAAACGACATCGGCTGGAATTGGCGTTGACTGTCGGCGCGACAGAGTTGCAGCGATTCCGCCTTCATGCTCCAGCACGGACCATGCCGTTGATGGAACCGTTACGTCAGGCGGCAGAAAAACTGGCTCAGGCGCAGGCAGATTTAAGTCGCTGCTGAGCCATTTTTCAATTAACGAAACACCACTTCCGCCCAGCGTGCCAGCCCGGCGGTGACGGAGCCAAAGTCATCGCCGCCTGCAATCGGAATGCCCGGCAACTGTTCTGCCAGCGCTTTTTTAATCAGCGGCGAACGGGCGCTACCGCCGGTCAGGTAGATGACATCCGGTTTTTCCTGGGCGTTATCCAGGGCCAGTTGCACCTGTTCCAGAATCCGCGCCAGTGGCTGGCTGAGGGCGCTTTCCAGCCCTTGCTGGCTAATCAGCGTAGCCAGTTCATCGCTGATAAACGGCAGTGAGGCGCGGGTTTCCGCTACGCTTGAAAGAGCAATTTTGCACTCTTCTGCGCTACGCACCAGGCGATAGCTTAAACGCTGACGCCAGATTTTCTGTAGCAGGGCCACTTTTTCCGGTTCGCGGGCATCGCGTACCAGATCGTTAAGCAGACGACCGTTGGCACTACTGTAGAAATCACTCTGCGCAGGTACGTCGTTGATGGCCACCGCATTCCACCACGGCAGAATCGGCAGGGCGATGCCTTTTTCGGTTTCGCCCCCCATACCCAGCAGTGGCATCAGGTTTTTAAACGCTAGTGCGATATCCAGATCGTTACCGCCAATACGGTAACCACTGTGACCCAGCAGGCTGGCTTCACGATCGAGACGCGAACGCCACTGCGGCCCCATCAGCAGCAATGAACAGTCAGTCGTACCACCGCCGATATCCACCACCAGTACCCGTTTTTCTTCCTGTAAGGTGGCTTCGTAATCCAGCCCAGCCGCTACCGGCTCGTACTGGAATACCACGTCCCTGAATCCGGCACGCTTCGCCGCGCGTTCCAGAATCCCTTGCGCCTGGGTGTTTGCTTCATCACCGCCCAGACCCTGAAAGTTGATCGGGCGACCAATCACCGCCTGAGTAATCGTTTCTGGCAGCTGTGCCTGCGCCTGCTGGCGAATGTGCAACATCATTGCGCAGACCAGATCCTCAAACAGCGCTACCTGCTGCGGTTTTAAGCCGCTGGCACCGAGGAACGATTTTGGTGATTTCACAAACCACACTTCTTCCGGATCATCAATGTACTGTGCCAGTGAGGAAAGACCGAACTGCACGCTTTTCGCCGTAACATCGATATCTTCTTCGTGGTTATAACGAATCGCCCGACGTAACAGCGCCTGCGTTTCATCGTCGTCTGCCGGAACATCATGATGGCGGTACAGCCATTCGCTTACCGCCTCACGCGTTGGCGCGCAAAGCATTGAAGGCAGCAGCGTGCTGTCGTTTTCCATTTTTAGCAAGTGCGGTTTACCGTCACGCATGATCGCCACTGAACAGTTTGCTGTACCGTAATCAAAACCAATAAACACGAAATAATCCCCATGCCGGTGAAGAAGGGGCGTGACTTTAGCGAAATGTTGCCGTCGCGACAACCGGAATATGAAAGCAAAGCGCAGCGTCTGAATAACGTTTATGCTGAAAGCGGATGAATAAGGAGATGCGATGTATACCCTGAACTGGCAGCCGCCGTATGACTGGTCGTGGATGTTGGGATTTCTCGCCGCCCGTGCAGTGAGTGGTGTGGAAACGGTCGCTGACGATTATTATGCCCGTAGTCTGGCGGTGGGCGAATATCGCGGCGTGGTGACTGCTATTCCGGATATAGCCCGCCATACTCTGCACATAAATTTAAGTGCAGGTTTAGAACCCGTTGCCGCTGAGTGTCTGGCGAAAATGAGCCGCCTGCTTGATCTGCAATGTAACCCGCAGATTGTTAACGGTGCGTTGGGCAAGTTAGGCGCGGCGCGGCCCGGATTGCGTTTACCCGGCAGTGTTGATGCTTTTGAGCAGGGCGTGCGGGCGATTTTAGGCCAACTGGTGAGCGTGGCGATGGCGGCAAAATTGACCGCCAAAGTGGTACAGCTTTATGGCGAACGGCTGGATGATTTTCCGGAGTATATCTGCTTCCCCACGCCTCAGCGGCTGGCAGCAGCCGACCCGCAGGCATTAAAAGCGTTAGGCATGCCATTGAAACGGGCAGAGGCGCTGATTCATCTGGCAAATGCGGCGCTGGAGGGCAGCTTACCAATGACAATACCGGGCGACGTAGAACAAGCGATGAAAACGCTGCAAACTTTTCCGGATATCGGACGCTGGACGGCGAATTATTTCGCTTTGCGTGGCTGGCAGGCGAAAGATGTTTTCCTGCCGGATGATTATCTGATTAAACAGCAATTTCCGGGAATGACACCGGCGCAAATCCGCCGTTATGCCGAACGCTGGAAGCCCTGGCGTTCTTATGCGCTGTTGCATATCTGGTATACGGAAGGCTGGCAACCAGACGAAGCATGACGTTGGTCGCCGGATGCGGTGCGAGCGCCTTATCCGGCCTGGGGAATGAGCGATTTGTAGGCATGATAAGACGCGTTAGCGTCGCATCAGGCGATGGGGAAGCACGCCTCAGTTAATCGCGAAATAACTACTATTCACCAGCAAATCCAGCGGTTGGGCATCGGCAATCACATCACCATAAATCAGATCGACGCCGATGCCAGAAAGCGTATCCATCACTAAGGGTAAAACGACTGGCCCGGCGATGGTTTTCATCCCGAGTCGCTGAGCGTGCCCCTGAATAATCGTAATCAGCATCTCATCCATCAAATTACCCTGCACGTTGGCGCATAACTCACCATCAAGTAGCAGGTAATCTGCCATATTCGCTTTCAGCGAGTTGAAGATTTGCAGATCGCGGCCCACCTGGTTGAGCACTATCCGACATCCCGCCAGCCGCAGTTTTTGCACGCTTTCTGCGTGCTCTAAAATCGCTTCAGCCGGAATAATCAGATGTAATAACCGTGGTGGTAGAGGGCTGTTTTCCAGCTGCTCAAGCAGATCATTCACCAGCGTGGCGCTACTCAAACCGGCAACGGAAAGGGGGAGGGCGATGCTTATGCCTTTACTGGCAACCGCTTTTGCGGCCTGCTGGAAAAATTCGTGGAATACCCGGCGGTCAAGAGCATGGCTAAGCGCCGGATCGCTGAAGCTACGACGAAATGTTTGTTCATCAATAATCTCGCCTTCGCAACTCCAGAGCTTAAGTGAAATCAGCCACAAATTACGCGCTTCCGGGATCCGTGGCAAAGCGACACCGTGGGCGAGCATCATCAACTGATTCTCTTTAATCATCCGCCACTGTTCATCAAGCGACATCGCCGCCCGTTCGCTATGTGCGGCAGCTTGCTGCGGTTCGTAAACCGTCACCCGGCCCCGGCCACCATTTTTGGAGGCATAACAGGCGATATCAGCCTGCGACATCACTTCTGCCGCCTGATGATTATTGTCATCGATCAAGGTAATCCCGGCGCTGGCACCTACCCGATGTACCCGGCCTTCCCATATAAAGTGATAGTCATTCACAGCACTGATAATACGTGTAGCGATAAAACGAGCGCTTTCAACATTGCAGTCTGGCAGCAGCAGACCAAATTCATCACCGCCGAGCCGCGCCAGCACGTCACTGGAGCGCAGCATACTCAGCATCAACGACGCCAGTTCGCGCAGCAAAGCGTCGCCCGCCGCATGCCCGGCGCTGTCATTCACCGCTTTAAAGCGATCAAGATCGATAAACACCAGTGCATGTCGCTGATGCGTACTGTTTACCGTTTGCAGCAGGATACGCAGTTGTTTCTCAAAACTGGCGCGGTTGGCGAGATGCGTCAGTGCATCATGGGAGGCGCTGTAGCTCAGCTGGCGCAGCATTTTGCGTGATTCGGTAACGTCCTGAATCACCAGAACCGAACCAATATTGCTGCCGTCCAGAGTACTTAACGGCGTAATACTGTAATGCACGTCGTAACTGCCGCCGCTCCGACAGTGCAACACCACATCTTGTTCGATCGCGGAACGTGAGGTGTCGGCACTGTAAATGTTCTCCATTAATGGTCCGTTGTCGCCAAAAGTAATATGCAACACCGTCAGGAGCGGAACACCTAACGCTTCTTCCTGCGTCCAGCCGCTCATCTTCTCCGCCACTGGATTCATAAAGGTAATTTTCATCGCCATATCAATACAGACCACGGCTTCGCCGATGGAGTCCAGCGTAATGTGCAGGCGCTCTTTTTCCTGAAACAATGCCTCGTTAAGCTGTTTAACCTCAGTCATATCCATATTAATGCCGAGCAGGCGTTCGACTTCGCCTTCTTTATTCAGTACCCGGTTGGCGAGGGCGCGGATATGGCGAATACCGTCTTTTACGGTAATGCGAAATTCCAGTTTAAAGGGCGAGCATGATTGCAACGAATCACGAATCACTTTTTCGGCATGCTGGCGATCTTCCGGCAGCACGCACTCGTACCACACCTGCCAGTTCGGTTTGATATGTGGAGGAATTTCATACAGCTCGAACATCCGCTTATCCCAGCTAAAAATATTCGGCTTCAACTCCCACTCCCAGATGCCAATCCCGCCCGCTTCGTTAGCCAGCGTGATGTGCTCCATCAGTTGCTGATTGACCTGTTCGGTGCGTTTTAGCTCGTTAATGTCTTCAATCTGAGCGATAAAATAGAGCGGCGTGCCATCCGTGTGGCGCACCAGTGAGACGGCAAGCAACGCCCAGACAACATCGCCATTGCGGTTGTAGTAACGTTTTTCCATTGAATAGGTGTTTATTTCACCGCTTATCAGCTTTTCAACCTGTTGGAGATCTTTATTGAGATCCTCCGGCCAGGTCAGTTGCTGGAAGGTGAGTCCGCGCAGCTCTTCCTGACTGTAACCGAGAAACTGGCAGAGTGCTTTGTTGGATTGCAGCCATTGTCCCTCGGTGCCCACTAACGCCATGCCGATAGCGGAATATTCCATCGCGTTCCGAAAACGGGTTTCGCTTTCGGAAATGTGTTTGCGTTCCGCACGAAAGGCATACATCACCATGGTCATGATGTTGGCGGGCAGCAGGATCAGCAAAAACGGTAGCCACGGCATATGGCTCATCAGGTACGTACGCGGCGTAGCAAGCAGGGAGGGATCCGCGGCCATCATCAGCGACACCATCATCACCGTGGTAAGGAAGATCAAAAAGGCTTCCATTCGTGGCAGGCGCACGGCGCTCCACATCAACAGCACAATAATGAAAGTAAAAGGCCACGGCAGATACAGCATCGAAAGCCAGCTTAACGTCAGTGTGATGGCTAACGTGAGCAGCGACTCAAAAAGCAACCGTGGGTTGCGATGGCGCAGCAGATAGTGTGGTTTAAATAACAATCCCAGCGGCACCAGTGCCAGAGCGCCGATGGATTCTGACAGTACCCATATCAAAAATGCCCTGAGAGGATCGTCTCCGGGCGTCAGCAGGACAACCAGAACACCCCCCAACAGAGGTGGAACAATGGCGCTGCCGAGTGCCAGACGCAGCCAGTCAGCCAGATTTTGCAAGGGGTTATACCACGGCAGCAATTTACGTAGCAGCACTGCCCCGACCACGGCTTCAACAATATTGATGGTCGTCCAGGTCATGTTCAGCGAGCTGGTGGAAAAAAGCAGGATGGATGCGGCGATATTTCCCAGCGAACAGCTCAGCGCAATTCCCGGCCACATGCGCCCGGCATGGCGATAAAACGCCACCATCATGATGGACGTCGGGAACCACAGTGGGGCGAGTTGGGTGCCAAACTGCGAAAGCTCAAGCGAGAAAAGGGTGAAGATAAACGAGACTAAACCTAAACTGACCTGGTGAAGCAGCGGGTGGGGCAGGGCAATTAATACATGCTGTGATTGTTTGCTCATTACCGCTTTATCCGCAAGGCCAGGTCGCCAGTATTCGTTTCTGTGTTTATGCTAGTACAAAAGTTTTACATTTTATATGCGAATTGCTCATAAAGTGACGTAAAGGCGGATAATTTGCGCAACTGCGTATAACATTTTTTACTTTGTATAAAACTGATCAACGTAATTTGCCACCGGGAATTCTTCGTCAACAATTAACTCTGAGCGCGCGGCAACGTTATTCGACTGGTATCAGGCGGATGAAATCCCTATAATTGCCGCGTTTGGCGCTTCGTCGCCCCCTTCCTAACATCCAGGTTAATCAGGTCGCTAAATATATGACTGATCAGTCTCATCAGTGCGTCATTATCGGTATCGCTGGCGCATCGGCTTCCGGCAAGAGTCTTATTGCCAGTACCCTTTATCGTGAATTACGTGAGCAAGTCGGTGATGAACACATCGGCGTAATTCCCGAAGACTGCTATTACAAAGATCAAAGCCATCTGTCGATGGAAGAACGCGTTAAGACCAACTACGACCATCCCAGCGCGATGGATCACAGTCTGCTGCTTGAGCATTTACAAGCGTTGAAACGCGGCTCGGCAATTGACCTGCCGGTTTACAGCTATGTTGAACATACGCGTATGAAAGAAACGGTGACGGTTGAGCCGAAGAAGGTCATCATTCTCGAAGGCATTTTGTTGCTGACGGATGCGCGTTTGCGTGACGAACTTAACTTCTCCATTTTCGTTGATACCCCGCTGGATATCTGCCTGATGCGCCGCATCAAGCGTGACGTTAACGAGCGTGGGCGTTCAATGGATTCCGTGATGGCGCAATATCAAAAAACCGTGCGCCCGATGTTCCTGCAATTCATTGAGCCTTCTAAACAATATGCGGACATTATCGTGCCGCGCGGCGGGAAAAACCGCATCGCGATCGATATATTGAAAGCGAAAATAAGTCAGTTCTTTGAATAAGCTTGATAAATTGTGTACCGTTCAGTGATAACCTGGTATGCCCTTGACGTAATTGGCGTTAAGGGAGTGATGCGCGAAAGGAGAAAATGCCATGCGTCTGTGTGACCGAGATATTGAAGCCTGGCTTGATGAAGGCCGTTTGTCGATCAACCCACGTCCGCCAGTGGAGCGTATTAACGGCGCGACGGTGGATGTACGCCTGGGCAATAAATTTCGTACCTTCCGTGGTCACACGGCAGCGTTTATCGATCTGAGCGGTCCCAAAGATGAAGTGAGCGCCGCGCTTGACCGCGTGATGAGCGATGAGATCGTTCTCGACGAGGGCGAGGCGTTCTATCTTCACCCAGGAGAGCTGGCGCTGGCGGTGACGCTGGAGTCGGTGACGCTGCCAGCCGATCTGGTGGGCTGGCTGGACGGGCGTTCCTCACTGGCGCGTCTGGGGCTGATGGTGCACGTCACCGCGCACCGTATCGATCCGGGCTGGTCTGGTTGCATTGTGCTGGAGTTCTACAACTCCGGTAAGCTGCCGCTGGCGCTGCGTCCGGGCATGTTAATTGGTGCGCTGAGCTTTGAGCCGCTTTCCGGCCCGGCGGCGCGACCTTACAACCGCCGTGAAGATGCGAAATATCGCAACCAGCAGGGCGCGGTAGCCAGCCGAATCGATAAAGACTAATTCAGGCCCATTGAGGATACCATGAGACGATTTCTGACGACGCTGATGATACTCCAGGTCGTGCTGGTGGCCGGGTTATCTGCGTTAGTGTTGCTGGTGAATCCGAATGATTTCCGCGACTATATGGTCAAGCAAGTTGCTGCACGTAGCGGTTATCAATTGCAGCTCGACGGGCCACTGCGTTGGCACGTCTGGCCGCAGCTTAGTATCCTCTCCGGGCGAATGTCTCTCACCGCCCAGGGCGCGACCCAGCCACTGGTTCGCGCCGACAACATGCGCCTGGACGTGGCGCTTTTACCACTACTGAGTCATCAACTGAGCATTAAGCAGGTGATGCTAAAAGGGGCGGTGATCCAACTGACGCCGCAGACGGAAGCGGTGCGCAGTGAAGACGCTCCGGTTGCACCGCGCGACAATACCTTGCCGGATCTGTCAGACGATCGCGGATGGTCGTTTGATATATCCAGTCTTAAGGTGGTGGACAGCGTTCTGGTGTTCCAGCATGAAGATGACGAGCAGGTGACAATCCGCAATATCCGCCTGCAAATGGAACAAGATCCCCAACATCGTGGCTCATTTGAGTTCTCCGGGCGGGTTAATCGCGATCAGCGCGATCTCACGATATCCCTTAACGGTACGGTAGATGCTTCTGATTATCCGCATGATTTAACGGCGGCTATTGAACAAATTAACTGGCAGTTGCAGGGTGCAGATTTACCAAAACAAGGTATTCAGGGGCAGGGGAGTTTCCAGGCCCAGTGGCAGGAGTCACATAAACGCCTTTCATTTAACCAAATTAGTTTGACCGCCAATGACAGTACGCTGAGCGGGCAAGCACAGGTTACGCTGACAGAGAAACCGGAATGGCAGCTGAGGCTGCAATTCCCGCAACTGAATCTTGACAACCTCATCCCGCTTAATGAAACAGCGAATGGTGAAAACGGTGCCGCGCAGCAGGGGCAGAGCCAATCAACGTTGCCGCGCCCGGTTATTTCTTCGCGTATTGATGAACCGGCCTATCAGGGACTGCAAGGCTTTACGGCTGATATTTTGTTGCAGGCCAGTAACGTGCGCTGGCGCGGAATGAATTTTACAGATGTTGCCACGCAAATGACCAACAAGTCGGGTTTGCTGGAAATTACTCAACTGCAGGGCAAACTTAACGGTGGACAGGTTTCACTGCCGGGCACGCTGGACGCGACATCAATAAATCCGCGGATAAACTTCCAGCCACGGCTGGAAAACGTTGAGATTGGTACCATTCTGAAGGCGTTTAACTATCCGATTTCGTTGACCGGAAAAATGTCACTGGCTGGTGATTTCTCCGGTGCTGACATAGATGCCGACGCATTCCGCCACAACTGGCAAGGACAGGCACATGTCGAAATGACCGACACGCGCATGGAAGGGATGAACTTCCAGCAGATGATTCAGCAAGCGGTAGAACGTAATGGTGGTGATGTGAAGGCCGCTGAAAACTTTGATAACGTGACGCGGCTTGACCGCTTTACCACCGATTTGACGTTGAAGGATGGCGTCGTGACGTTAAACGACATGCAAGGTCAATCGCCTGTGCTGGCGCTTACAGGGGAAGGTATGTTGAATCTGGCAGATCAAACCTGCGACACCCAGTTTGATATTCGGGTCGTGGGTGGCTGGAACGGGGAAAGCAAACTGATTGATTTCCTCAAAGAAACGCCAGTACCGCTGCGGGTTTATGGCAACTGGCAGCAACTCAATTACAGTCTGCAAGTGGATCAGTTACTGCGCAAACATCTACAGGACGAAGCGAAACGTCGCCTGAATGACTGGGCCGAGCGGAATAAAGATTCCCGCAATGGCAAAGATGTGAAGAAGTTGCTGGAGAAGATGTAGATTACCAGGTGACCTGTCCTGTAGGCCTGATAAGACGCGTAAAGCGTCGCATCAGGCGTTCGCGGCGGCACCATTATATTCTGAATATGTAAGATCGAAGGCTGTTCCGTTCACTTGATGTTCCTCACTACTATGGAACGCTCAAGCCGGTGAACGTGCCAGGGTGGCTCAATCGCCACCACCCTGGCAACCCGGGCTCCCGGCGGTAAATCGCCGCTGGCGCGGTTCCCTCATCTTATTCCTTTCGGCTATCGGGTACGGGCGCGAGGTAACATCCCTGTAAAACGCGCCCTCAGCCCACATCCATGTGGGCTGCCCCGGCCTACAGGAAACGATTCGGCGATTTACAGCCGGACCCACACCCCCGCTGTAATGTCCATGTACCACAGACAACGCTTCATTGCTGAAGTTATAAGGCGTCACGCAGCATCGGGTAAAATGACCGATACCATCACACCTCGTACTCCATCTCGCCATCCTTACGCAGCGGTATAATCTGCACCTTCTGCACGCGATGGCTTTCTACCTGCAACGTTTTAAGCAAATAATCCCCCACCTGAACTTCTTCGCCAGGTTTTGGAATACGCTGCAAATACTCCATCAACAGCCCGGCAATGGTGTGATATTCACGTTTTTCATCCAGCGGCAGCGGCACATATTGCACCAGATCCTCCAGCGGCATATGACCATTCGCCGTCCAGGAACCGTCCGCATTCTTCTGAATATCATGGCGGGCGTCGATCTCTTCCACTTCGTTCGGTAAGTTACCGGCAATGGTTTCAGTGACGTCACTTAATGTCACAATCCCTTCCACCGAGCCAAACTCATCCACCACAAAAGCAAAGTGTGTGCGGGCATTACGGAACTGCTCCAGGGCAGGTAACAACGGCAAGGTTTCCGGGAACACCAGCGGCTGGCGAATCAACACCCGCAGGTTGAGCGGTTCGCCGCGCAGTGATTGTTGTAACAGGTCGATAACGTGAACAACACCGAGCAAATCTTCCGCGTCATCGCCATCAGTAACCACCAGCCGCGTATGCTGATTTCGCTCCAGCAACTGGCGGATTTCTTCTTCCGGCGCGTTGAGATCGATATGCTCAATATCGTGGCGCGACGTCATAATGCTGCTGACAGTACGCTGGTTAAGATTAAGTACCCGCTCAATCATCCGCCGTTCCTGCGGATTAAAGATCTGCTGGTTACCATGATCCACCAGCATGGACGCGGTTTCGGCGTCCAGTTCCGCATCCTCTTTTTGCCCGCTAAGCAGACGCATTACCGCTTCGGTAGTCCGCTGGCGCAGTGTCTGGTTAGCGGAAAGAAAACGTCGCCGGTTAAAGATAGCCAACTGATTGAGCGCCTCGATCATCACCGAGAAACCAATGGCAGCGTACAGGTAGCCTTTCGGAATGACGAAGCCGAAACCTTCTGCCACCAGGCTAAAGCCAATCATCAACAGGAAGCTTAAGCAGAGAATAACGATGGTCGGGTGACTGTTAACAAATTGCGTTAACGGCTTGCTGGCCATCAACATCAGGCTGATAGCGATAACCACGGCGGCCATCATGACCAGTAAATGGTCGACCATCCCGACGGCGGTAATCACTGAGTCGAGTGAGAAGATGGCGTCCAGTACCACAATTTGCGTCACCACGCCCCAGAACTTCGCACCTTTGCGTTGTGTGGGATTATTGCTGTCTTTCCCTTCCAGCCGTTCGTTCAGCTCCATCGTGGCTTTGAACAACAGGAAGAAACCACCAAACAGCATGATTAAGTCGCGGGCGCTAAAGGTAAACGAGCGGAAGCTGAACAGCGGTTGAGTCAGGGTGACCAGCCAGGAGATTGACGCCAGCAGTAACAGGCGCATTAACATCGCCAGCAGCAGCCCGGTAACCCGTGCGCGGTCGCGCTGCTTCGGCGGTAGTTTTTCGGCGAGGATGGCAATAAAGACCAGGTTATCAATGCCGAGGACCAGTTCGATCACAATCAGCGTGATTAACCCGGCCCAGATAGACGGATCGGCAATCCATTCCATAGTAAGTACAAAACCTATTCGTTGTATGACAAATGTCACAATTCGATCATGGATAAATCGGGGCAAAAATGCAATGTTGCAGCACTATTTATCTCATATTATTTGAGGGTAATAACCTCACATTATCCCTGAATTAAAAGTGGTAATAATAAAACATCATTTAAGAAATATCGCATGTGGAGGCGCAATATTAAATATTGTCAACCTAAAGAAAATCCTAAAAACCATATTGAATGACACTTAATATAATTCTTAAAAATAGCCAATTGCCGAATTGTTACCTTGCCTGCTATTCCGTTAGCGGTGATGCTGCCAACTTACTGATTTAGTGTATGATGGTGTTTTTGAGGTGCTCCAGTGGCTTCTGTTTCTATCAGCTGTCCCTCCTGTTCAGCTACTGACGGGGTG
>NZ_MDGW01000551.1:0-217 GCF_001712525.1 Shigella sp. FC1661 | reverse complement strand
TGCGCTGGGTTATCGCTCGCCACGGGAATATCTGCGGCAGCGGGCTTGTAATGGGTTAAGTGATAACAGATGTCTGGAAATATAGGGGCAAATCCACTTGTTGATGGAAAAACGAATCCGAGGTAATGCTGCCAACTTACTGATTTAGTGTATGATGGTGATTTTAAGGTGCTTGCGTGGCTTCCATTTCCATCAGATGTCCTTCCTGCTCCGCTAC
>NZ_MDGW01000550.1:0-220 GCF_001712525.1 Shigella sp. FC1661 | reverse complement strand
CGAGGTTACCGACTGCGGCCTGAGTTTTTTAAGTGACGTAAAACCGTGTTGAGGCCAACGCCCATAATGCGTGCACTGGCGCGACATCCGACGCCATTCATGGCCATATCAATGATTTCTGGTGCTGTACCGGGCTGAGAGGCGGTGTAAGTGAACTGTAGTTGCCATGTTTTACGGCAATGAGAGCAGAGATAGCGCTGATGTCCGGCAGTGCTTTTGC
>NZ_MDGW01000549.1:0-221 GCF_001712525.1 Shigella sp. FC1661 | reverse complement strand
CTACACAATTTTGTTCCCGAGGAAGCATGTTTGGCGGGGTATGCCGTGTTTGATGTGATATGTCTATTCTCATAGAAGGTCTCTGGCTTATAGCATCAACAAATACGGCTATAAAACAAAATTTTCATAGAGTGATTCAAGATCTTCTTGAGATCCTTTTTTGCGGCGCGTAATCTGCTGCCTGCAAACAAAAAAACCACCGCTACCAACGGTGGTTTGTT
>NZ_MDGW01000548.1:0-221 GCF_001712525.1 Shigella sp. FC1661 | reverse complement strand
TCTCTCTCCGTTATCACAGCAGAACTCGAACCCGTCAGAGCACCATCGCTGATTGCTTTCTTTCACGGCCACTCTGCCTGTATGTGCCCGTTTCGATGGTGGTACAGCAGGTTTTCGCTCAAGCAACAGGGCATTCTGGCGCATGATCCGGTAAACACGTTTGGCATTGATCGCAGGCATACCATCAAGTTCTGCCTGTCTGCGAAGCAGCGCCCATACCC
>NZ_MDGW01000547.1:0-224 GCF_001712525.1 Shigella sp. FC1661 | reverse complement strand
GCTGTTCAGTCTCACGCATCACCTGTGCACCGGCTTCCCTCTCCGCATCCGCATCACCGCTCAGACCTGATGCTTTCAGCCGGTCAGCCACCCTCTGAGGGTACTCATTCTCCAGCATCTCATATTTCTGCTCTTCTGCCTGCGCCCAGCGGTCAGCTTCCGTACGCTTCAGTACAGCATGCCATGGTCCCCAGAGGGAGAACCAGTCCTTAAATTCATTCTCT
>NZ_MDGW01000546.1:0-226 GCF_001712525.1 Shigella sp. FC1661 | reverse complement strand
TTAACCTGAACGATTTAATGGCAACAGCGTGAATGCGTATCTTTACCGACCATCAACGCCGTATAAAGACCTGGAACGGATTCGTAAGTCGCTGGATTTCGGTCATTCTGTCTCCCTTGTATATGGGTTAACCTGAACGATTTAATGGCAACAGCGTGAATGCGTATCTTTACCGACCATCAACGCCGTATAAAGACCTGGAACGGATTCGTAAGTCGCTGGATTT
>NZ_MDGW01000545.1:0-229 GCF_001712525.1 Shigella sp. FC1661 | reverse complement strand
TTCTATCAGCTGTCCCTCCTGTTCAGCTACTGACGGGGTGTGCGTAACGGCAAAAGCACTGCCGGACATCAGCGCTATCTCTGCTCTCACTGCCGTAAAACATGGCAACTGCAGTTCACTTACACCGCTTCTCAACCCGGTACGCACCAGAAAATTATTGATATGGCCATGAATGGCGTTGGATGCCGGGCAACTGCACGCATTATGGGCGTTAGCCTCAACACGATTT
>NZ_MDGW01000544.1:0-231 GCF_001712525.1 Shigella sp. FC1661 | reverse complement strand
CGTGTTGAAACAACGAGTACCGCTTTTCCGTTCACTTTCTGGGGGAGGGCTGTTATGTTCGCGATATAACATCTCGCTCCGCTTTCTCCCTCTCCCTTTCAGGGAGAGGGCTGGGGTGAGGGTGGCTGCCCACGTGTTGAAACAACGAGTACCGCTTTTCCGTTCACTTTCTGGGGGAGGGCTGTTATGTTCGCGATATAACATCTCGCTCCGCTTTCTCCCTCTCCCTTT
>NZ_MDGW01000543.1:0-232 GCF_001712525.1 Shigella sp. FC1661 | reverse complement strand
GTTATCCGTTTGCCGGAGTGATTAACCAGGCGCTTTTGTGTTTCATTATTTGCCCGCGAGGTTTGTCCAGGTTCTGTTCCCGGCGCTGTTGGCTTTAGCATGCAGGCGCGTGCACCCTCATTGACCCGCTGGCGTTATCCGTTTGCCGGAGTGATTAACCAGGCGCTTTTGTGTTTCATTATTTGCCCGCGAGGTTTGTCCAGGTTCTGTTCCCGGCGCTGTTGGCTTTAGC
>NZ_MDGW01000542.1:0-234 GCF_001712525.1 Shigella sp. FC1661 | reverse complement strand
ATTAGGGCAGCCTTTTCGCCTGCCGGGATTCACATTTTTCTGCATATCTGACACTTTGGTTCCCACTACTTATTTGGTGGACACCACTTTGTCTAATTCATCAGATTCTGACCAGACGGTTCAGGCTGTACGCTTACAGATAATCGGGAAGCGCCTTCACTGATCGAAAGCTGATTTTCAGGAACCGTTTTGACGGCTTCGGCTTTAAACTCCGTAGAGTAACGTTGGGTTTTT
>NZ_MDGW01000552.1:0-21010 GCF_001712525.1 Shigella sp. FC1661 | reverse complement strand
CTGAGCCATGATCAAACTCTTCAATTTAAAAGTTTGATGCTCAAAGAATTAAACTTCGTAATGAATTACGTGTTCACTCTTGAGACTTGGTATTCATTTTTCGTCTTGCGACGTTAAGAATCCGTATCTTCGAGTGCCCACACAGATTGTCTGATAAATTGTTAAAGAGCAGTGCCGCTTCGCTTTTTCTCAGCGATGCGGGGTGTGCATAATACGCTTTCCCGCTACAGAGTCAAGCATTTTTTTGCTTTTCTCTGTTGAGATTCTCAGGAGAACCCCGCTGACCCGGCGGCGTGTTTGCCGTTATTCCGTGTCAGTGGTGGCGCATTATAGGGAGTTATTCCGGCCTGACAAGAGGAAATTTAAAATAACTTTCTGACCGCGCATTTTTTATTCTTTATGCTTATTTCAGCGTCGGTTTGTTGGTTAACTGGGCGATTTCTCGGGCGAAATTCGCCACCTGCTCCCAATCGGTATAGACAACTTCTTTGCGCGTATCCGTTTCACCGCCTGACATCTTCATAATCAGCTTAATCATAAAACGGTCGTACCAGCGATAACGTGGGTAACGCAGCGCCCCGGCAATGACCGCGCAGCGATCGGGACGCCATTGTGAACTCATCAGAAACTTGCGCGCGTAGCTGTTGGTCTGTGGAGTACGCTTCTCCGGTTTGCGCGCCACCAGGTTTACGGAATAAAAGGCGCTCGGCATCGAATTCAGTCGCGTCGCATGTTTTTTGACAAATTCCTGGAACGCAGAGTGGTAGTGACCATAGCGAATAGAAGCACCAATGACCACACGGTCATAGTTTTTCCATTGTGGTTCTTCAATGCGGTGCACATTGGCGACATCCGTCTGGATCCCCAGTTCTTTCAGTTCCGAAGCCAGGTAGGAGGCAATCTCGCGCGTTTGTCCGTCCCTTGTTGAGAAAAGAATTAATGTTTTCACGTATTACTCCATCATTCACGCCAGAAAGTCGGGGTAAAGAGCACCAGCAATGTAAAGACCTCGAGACGACCAAACAGCATGTTGGCAATCAGGATCCATTTAGCCACCGGGTTCATACTGGTAAAGTTATCAGCAACCACGCCAAGCCCTGGCCCCAGGTTATTCAATGTCGCAACAACTGAGGCAAAGGCAGAAAAATCATCCACGCCCGTGGCGATAATCGCCAGCATACTGACAATAAACACCAATGCATAGGCGGAGAAAAATCCCCAAACGGCTTCGAGGATACGTTCCGGCAGTGCGCGATTCCCCAGCTTAATGCTATAGACGGCGTTCGGATGCACCAGTCGTTTCAGCTCACGGTTCCCCTGCTTAAACAGCAGCAGGATGCGGATCACTTTCAGGCCACCGCCCGTTGACCCGGCGCAACCGCCGATAAAAGCTGAACATAAAAGCAGTACCGGCAAAAAGAGCGGCCAGCGGGCAATGCTGTCAGTCGTAAACCCGGCGGTTGTCGCCATCGATACCACCTGGAAAAACGCCTGGTTAATTGTCATCAGCGCCGAACTGTAGACATTATGAAACCACAGTACGAGTGTACAAATAACCACCAGCGTAAACTGTACGCCGATAAACATGCGAAATTCCGGATCGCGCCAATAAACCTTCAGACTACGCCCACTTAACAGTGAAAAGTGCAGACCGTAGTTACAACCGGAGATCAGCAGGAAGATAGCAATGATAGTGTTAATAGTCGGACTGTCGAAATAACCGATACTGGCATCATGTGTCGAGAAGCCGCCAATAGCGATAGTCGCAAAGCTATGGCCGATGGCATCAAAGGCATCCATTCCGGCAAACCACAACGCCAGCGCACAGGCGACGGTCAGCAAGACATAAATCAACCACAGGGTTTTCGCCGTTTCCGCAATTCGCGGGCGCATTTTGTTATCTTTCAGCGGGCCGGGCATTTCTGCGCGATAGAGCTGCATCCCACCCACGCCGAGGATAGGCAGTATCGCAACCGCTAACACGATGATCCCCATCCCGCCAAACCATTGCAGCATCTGGCGATAAAAGAGGATGGCATGAGGGAGCGAATCCAGCCCCACCAGCGTAGTGGCCCCGGTGGTGGTCAGGCCAGAGAAAGATTCAAAAAACGCATCGGTAATCGTGAGGTTCGGGCTTTCCGAGAAGATAAAAGGGAGCGCACCGACACTACCCAGCACGGTCCAAAACAGCACCACTATCAGAAACCCCTCACGGGATTTCAGTTCGCCCTTCTCTTTGCGGTTCGGCCACCACAGCATAGAGCCAATGGCGAGGGCGACAAAAAAGGTCTGGGTAAAAGCGCGGCCCGCTCCATCCCGGTAGATGAGTGCTACCAGCCCAGGGATAATCATGGTCCCTGAAAATAAGATGACCAGTAGTCCAACGATTCGGGTAATGGCGCGAAAATGCATCTCTGCCGCTTCCTTAGTTCTGCAAAACGAAGTGGGGATTATTCTTCAATCGCTAACAATTGCAATGAACCACGGCTAAAATCCGCCAGCTTTGCGGAAAATTCAGCCACTTTCGCCGCCGGAAGCGCCACCCGCAGCAGAACGAATGCCTGATAATCACTGTTGATAATTTTGCCGTCACACTGCCCCAGCAACGCTTCAATGCCGGTTAACTGACTATATTCACATTGCAAAGTATATTCGGTTAATGGCGTCTTGCGTTGGGTCGTTAGCTGGCGCAGCGCCTGATTCACGCCGCCGCCATACGCTTTCACTAACCCACCGGTGCCAAGCAATATGCCGCCGTAGTAGCGCACTACCACAGCGGTAATTTCCCCGACGCCGCTGCCCATTAGCTGGGCGAGCATCGGTTTACCTGCCGTTCCCGCCGGCTCCCCGTCGTCAGAGAAACCCAGCTGTTGAGAATCATCCGGCGCACCCGCCACCCACGCCACGCAATGGTGGCGGGCATCGGGGTGTTCTGCCCGCACCGATTCAACAAACGCTTTCGCCGCCTCAACGCCATCGGTATGCGCCAACATCGTTATGAAGCGGCTCTTTTTGATCTCTTCAACGACCGTGACCGGTGCCGCAGGAATTAACCAGCTTTCCATCACGCCAGTTTCAGATCCCGGGTCATGTTTTCCACGTTATTTTCGTGGATCACCACGTTGTCTTCGATACGAATGCCGCTGAACGGTTTCAGTGCTTCAATTTTCTGCCAGTTGAAGTGCTTGCTGAACTGCCCTTCACGCCACGGTGCCAGTAGCGATTCGATGAAGTAGATACCCGGTTCGATGGTTAACACCATGCCCGGCTGGAGAATACGGGTGCAGCGCAGGTACGGATATTTTGCCGGTGCCGCGAGGTGTGTACCGCTATCATCCTGCATAAAACCGGCTACGTCATGCACCTGCAGGCCCAGCGGATGGCCGATACCGTGCGGCATAAACGGTCCGGTGAGATCGTTTTCGACCATCGCTTCTTCACTCATATCGGTGATGATTTGATGTTTACGCAGCAATTTGGCAATGCGCTGATGGAACTGGAGGTGGTAATCCACATAGCTGACGCCAGCTTTCATGGTGGCGATCAGCGCAAGTTGTTCATCATTTACGTCTTTCACCAGCTGTGCGTAGTCGTTGTCGCTTTTTGCCGACCAGGTACGAGTCAGGTCAGCCGCATAGCCGTTATATTCGGCCCCGGCATCCAGCAGGAAGCTGCGCATCTCTTCCGGTGCCTGATGATCCAGTTTGGTGTAATGCAGCACCGAAGCGTGTTCGTTAAGCGCCACAATGTTGCTGTAAGGTACGTCGGTATCACGATGACCGGTCGCGGTCAGATAGGCGATGTTGATATCGAACTCGCTCATGCCAGAACGGAACGCTTCTTCTGCCGCACGATGACCGTTGACCGCCATTTTCTGCGCTTCACGCATACAGGCCAGTTCGTACTCGGTTTTGAAGGAGCGGTAGTAATGCAGGTAGTCGATCACCCCTTTCGGGTTGATGTTGCTGGCCTCAATACCCAGTTGCAGCGCACGTTCCGGCACCGGACCGATATAACCGATATTGCCGCGTGCAGCGGGCAGCAGGCTACCAATGCCATCGGCTTTCGGCAGTGCGATCACTTCCACATCTTCAGTCCAGAAGGAGGTCGGCAGCGGTTCGACGTTGTGCCAGTAATCAACCGGCAGATAGAACCACAGTTTCGGCTTGTTCACGCCATCCACCAGCAACCAGCAGTTTGGCACCTGAGTTACCGGCACCCACGCTTTGAATTGCGGGTTCACTTTAAACGGATAGGGATGATCGTCGAGAAAAACGTTGAACAGCTCGCCGGAGTGAATAAGTAATGCATCCAGCTTGAAGCGCGCCAGCGCATCGCGAGTCCGTTCTTGTAAGGTAGCTATATGATTTTTATAGAGCGAGGCCAGTGATTCCATTTTTTACCCTTCTGTTTTTTTGACCTTAAGTCTCCGCATCTTAGCACATCGTTCATCCAGAGCGTGATTTCTGCCGAGCGTGATCAGATCGGCATTTCTTTAATCTTTTATTTGCATATTTTTAACACAAAATACACACTTCGATGCATCTGGTACGACCAGATCACCTTGCGGATTCAGGAGACTGACATGCTTTACAAAGGCGACACCCTGTACCTTGACTGGCTGGAAGATGGCATTGCCGAACTGGTATTTGATGCCCCAGGTTCAGTTAATAAACTCGACACTGCGACCGTCGCCAGCCTCGGCGAGGCCATCGGCGTGCTGGAACAGCAATCAGATCTAAAAGGGCTGCTGCTGCGTTCGAACAAAGCAGCCTTTATCGTCGGTGCTGATATCACCGAATTTTTGTCCCTGTTCCTCGTTCCTGAAGAACAGTTAAGTCAGTGGCTGCACTTTGCCAATAGCGTGTTTAATCGCCTGGAAGATCTGCCGGTGCCGACCATTGCTGCCGTCAACGGCTATGCGCTGGGTGGTGGCTGCGAATGCGTGCTGGCGACCGATTATCGTCTGGCGACGCCGGATCTGCGCATCGGTCTGCCGGAAACCAAACTGGGCATCATGCCGGGCTTTGGCGGTTCTGTACGTATGCCACGTATGCTGGGCGCTGACAGTGCGCTGGAAATCATTGCCGCCGGTAAAGATGTCGGCGCGGATCAGGCGCTGAAAATCGGTCTGGTGGATGGCGTAGTCAAAGCAGAAAAACTGGTTGAAGGCGCAAAGGCGGTTTTACGCCAGGCCATTAACGGCGACCTCGACTGGAAAGCAAAACGTCAGCCGAAGCTGGAACCACTAAAACTGAGCAAGATTGAAGCCACCATGAGCTTCACCATCGCTAAAGGGATGGTCGCACAAACGGCGGGGAAACATTATCCGGCGCCCATCACCGCAGTAAAAACCATTGAAGCTGCGGCCCGTTTTGGTCGTGAAGAAGCATTAAATCTGGAAAACAAAAGCTTTGTCCCGCTGGCGCACACCAACGAAGCCCGCGCACTGGTCGGCATTTTCCTTAACGATCAATATGTAAAAGGCAAAGCGAAGAAACTCACCAAAGACGTTGAAACACCGAAACAGGCCGCTGTACTGGGCGCAGGCATCATGGGTGGCGGCATTGCTTACCAGTCTGCGTGGAAAGGCGTACCGGTTGTCATGAAAGATATCAACGACAAGTCGTTAACCCTCGGCATGACCGAAGCCGCGAAACTGCTGAACAAGCAGCTTGAACGCGGCAAGATCGATGGTCTGAAACTGGCTGGCGTGATCTCCACGATCCACCCAACGCTCGACTACGCCGGGTTTGACCGCGTGGATGTTGTGGTAGAAGCGGTTGTCGAAAACCCGAAAGTGAAAAAAGCCGTACTGGCAGAAACCGAACAAAAAGTACGCCCGGATACCGTGCTGGCGTCTAACACTTCAACCATTCCTATCAGCGAACTGGCCAACGCGCTGGAACGCCCGGAAAACTTCTGCGGAATGCACTTTTTTAACCCGGTACACCGGATGCCGTTGGTAGAAATTATTCGCGGCGAGAAAAGCTCCGACGAAACCATCGCGAAAGTTGTCGCCTGGGCGAGCAAGATGGGCAAGACGCCGATTGTGGTTAACGACTGCCCCGGCTTCTTTGTTAACCGCGTGCTGTTCCCGTATTTCGCCGGTTTCAGCCAGCTGCTGCGCGACGGCGCAGATTTCCGCAAGATCGACAAAGTGATGGAAAAACAGTTTGGCTGGCCTATGGGTCCGGCATATCTGCTGGATGTCGTGGGCATTGATACCGCGCATCACGCTCAGGCTGTCATGGCAGCAGGCTTCCCGCAGCGGATGCAGAAAGATTACCGCGATGCCATCGACGCGCTGTTTGATGCCAACCGCTTTGGTCAGAAGAACGGCCTCGGTTTCTGGCGTTATAAAGAAGACAGCAAAGGTAAGCCGAAGAAAGAAGAAGACGCCGCCGTTGAAGACCTGCTGGCAGAAGTGAGCCAGCCGAAGCGCGATTTCAGCGAAGAAGAGATTATCGCCCGCATGATGATCCCGATGGTCAACGAAGTGGTCCGCTGTCTGGAAGAGGGCATTATCGCCACTCCGGCGGAAGCGGATATGGCGCTGGTCTACGGCCTGGGCTTCCCTCCGTTCCACGGCGGCGCGTTCCGCTGGCTGGACACCCTCGGTAGCGCAAAATACCTCGATATGGCACAGCAATATCAGCACCTCGGCCCGCTGTATGAAGTGCCGGAAGGTCTGCGTAATAAAGCGCGTCATAACGAACCGTACTATCCTCCGGTTGAGCCAGCCCGTCCGGTTGGCGACCTGAAAACGGCTTAAGGAGTCACAATGGAACAGGTTGTCATTGTCGATGCAATTCGCACCCCGATGGGCCGTTCGAAGGGCGGTGCTTTTCGTAACGTGCGTGCAGAAGATCTCTCCGCTTATTTAATGCGTAGCCTGCTGGCGCGTAACCCGGCGCTGGAAGCGGCGGCCCTCGACGATATTTACTGGGGTTGTGTGCAGCAGACGCTGGAGCAGGGTTTTAATATCGCCCGTAACGCGGCGCTGCTGGCAGAAGTGCCGCACTCTGTCCCGGCGGTTACCGTCAATCGCTTGTGTGGTTCATCCATGCAGGCACTGCATGACGCAGCACGAATGATCATGACTGGCGATGCGCAGGCATGTCTGGTTGGCGGCGTGGAGCATATGGGCCATGTGCCAATGAGTCACGGCGTCGATTTTCACCCCGGCCTGAGCCGCAATGTCGCCAAAGCGGCGGGCATGATGGGCTTAACGGCAGAAATGCTGGCGCGTATGCACGGTATCAGCCGTGAAATGCAGGATGCCTTTGCCGCGCGGTCACACGCCCGCGCCTGGGCCGCCACGCAGTCGGGCGCATTTAAAAATGAAATCATCCCGACCGGTGGTCACGATGCCGACGGCGTCCTGAAGCAGTTTAATTACGACGAGGTGATTCGACCGGAAACTACCGTGGAAGCCCTCGCCACGCTGCGTCCGGCGTTTGATCCAGTAAACGGTACGGTAACGGCGGGCACATCTTCTGCACTTTCCGATGGCGCAGCTGCCATGCTGGTGATGAGTGAAAGCCGCGCCCATGAATTAGGTCTTAAGCCGCGCGCTCGTGTGCGTTCGATGGCGGTCGTTGGTTGTGACCCATCGATTATGGGTTACGGCCCGGTTCCGGCCTCGAAGCTGGCGCTGAAAAAAGCGGGGCTTTCTGCCAGCGATATCGGCGTGTTTGAGATGAACGAAGCCTTTGCCGCGCAGATCCTGCCGTGCATTAAAGATCTCGGGCTAATGGAGCAGATTGACGAGAAGATCAACCTCAATGGTGGTGCGATCGCGCTGGGTCATCCGCTGGGCTGTTCCGGTGCGCGTATCAGCACCACGCTGCTGAATCTGATGGAACGCAAAGACGTTCAGTTTGGTCTGGCGACGATGTGTATCGGTCTGGGTCAGGGTATTGCGACGGTGTTTGAGCGGGTTTAACCACTTGCCGGATGCGGCGTGAACGCCTTATCCGGTCTACCGATCCTGCACCAATGTAGGCCTGATAAGACGCGCCAGCGTCGCATCAGGCATCGTGCACCGATTGCCGGATGCGACATAGATCTAAATGCCACTGAATAAAGTTTTAGTTGCCGTTCTTCCCGCCTGTCAGGGGCGGGTTTTTTTATATCTCAGATAAATGCAAACGCATCGCCAAACAGACGATCTTCCCGCGCATTACGCTCACTGCAAAACAGGTCACGAGCAATTTTCGCCATCTCAAAACGTCCGGCAATATAGATATCATGCTCTGCCAGCGTACCATGATCCTGCAAGACCGCCGTTAACACGGTGCCAGTACGCCCACGCCAGCCCGCTTCCGGTTGTTCAACCACCGGCACCACACGCAGGCCAGGATGCTTCAGCGAAAGCGCCTCAAGCTCGGAGAGATCATAAAGATGTTGCTCCTCACGCCCACCCCAGTAAATGGTGATATCGCGATTGGGATTACGCGCCAACGCCGTCAATAAAATCGAGCGCGCATAGGAGAACCCGGTGCCGCCCGCAATCAAAATCATCGGACGCTCTTCATCATCGCGCAGCCACGCTTCTCCGTAGGGAATATCGACCACGATTTGATAATCTTTGAGGATGCGGTCCATGACTGCTTTCGCGTAAAGGTTGATTTCAGAAGCGCCAATATGCAGCTCTATAAACCCTTTTTCATCCGGCGTCGAAGCCATTGAAAACGGACGTTTGTCGCGCTCATCCATCACTACCATCAAATACTGACCAGCACGAAAAGAAAAGGCCGCGTCTGGCACGATGCGGACACGATATACGGTATCCGTGATAGCTTCTACCGAGGTCACTTTACAGCTTAAGGTTGTCATGCGCTTTCTCTGTCGGATCGATAAATAGGGCAAAACAAACGCGCATCAGGCGCTTTTACCGTTGTTAAAAATAGCCAGTTCATCCCAGATGGCGTCAATATGCGCGACAACATCTGGATCTTTTTTGATGGGACGTCCCCATTCACGCTGGGTTTCCCCCGGCCATTTATTCGTGGCATCCAGCCCCATTTTTGAACCCAGCCCGGAGACAGGCGAGGCAAAATCCAGATAATCAATAGGCGTATTTTCTACCAGAACAGTATCCCGCGCCGGGTCCATACGGGTGGTAATCGCCCAAATCACATCGTTCCAGTCGCGTGCGTTGACGTCATCATCGCAAACGATCACAAATTTAGTGTACATAAACTGGCGTAAGAACGACCAGACGCCCATCATGACGCGCTTCGCGTGTCCGGCGTACTGTTTTTTGATCGTCACTACCGCCAGACGATAAGAACAGCCTTCCGGCGGCAGGTAAAAATCGACAATTTCCGGGAACTGTTTTTGCAGAATCGGTACAAACACTTCGTTCAACGCCACGCCCAGTACCGCGGGCTCATCTGGCGGACGCCCGGTATAGGTGGAATGGTAAATCGCATCTTCACGCTGGGTAATATGCGTCACGGTAAATACCGGGAAACTATCGACTTCGTTATAGTAACCGGTGTGGTCGCCATACGGCCCTTCCGGCGCAGTTTCGCCTTGTTCGATATACCCTTCCAGCACAATCTCCGCACTGGCGGGCACTTCAAGGTCATTGGAGATACACTTCACCACTTCGGTCTTGGTACCGCGCAGCAATCCGGCAAACGCATACTCTGAAAGTGTATCCGGAACGGGGGTGACTGCACCGAGAATCGTGGCGGGATCGGCACCCAGCGCCACAGAAACCGGGAAACGTTCGCCCGGATGCGCCGCACACCACTCCTGATAATCCAGCGCGCCGCCGCGATGCGACAGCCAGCGCATAATCAGTTTGTTTTTACCAATCAGCTGCTGGCGATAAATGCCCAGATTCTGCCGCTCTTTATGCGGGCCGCGCGTCACTGTCAGCCCCCAGGTAATCAGCGGTGCGGCATCTTCCGGCCAGCAGGTCATAATGGGAATGCGATTGAGATCGACGTCATCGCCAGAGACGATTTTTTGTTGGCAGGGCACACCACGCAGCCGCTTTGTCGGCATGTTCAATACTTGCTTAAACTGCGGCAGTTTATCAAACAGGTCGCGGAAACCTTTTGGCGGCTCCGGCTCTTTCAGAAACGCCAATAATTTACCAACTTCACGCAGCGCCGAAACATCTTCCTGTCCCATGCCCATCGCCACGCGCTTTGGCGTACCGAACAGGTTGCACAGCACCGGCATTGAGTAGCCTTTAGGGTTTTCGAACAACAGCGCAGGCCCACCGGCACGCAAAGTGCGGTCAGCAATTTCAGTGATTTCCAGATGCGGATCCACCGGGAGCGTGATACGTTTTAGCTCACCCTGCTGTTCAAGCAGCGTCAAGAAGTCGCGTAAATCGTTATATTTCATGGCGTCCATTGTAGCCTCTTAATCTACGCCCATTATACGGCGTTCATCTTTGCGATGCTGTAAATTTGTTAAATTAGCGTGAACTCTGACGGTATAACGCAAACCGGGGAATATAATTAACTTAGCGTAAAGCTTTTGCTATCCTTGCGCCCCGATTAAACGGATAAGAGTCATTATGCAATCCTGGTATTTACTGTACTGCAAGCGCGGGCAACTTCAACGTGCCCAGGAACACCTCGAAAGACAGGCTGTGAATTGCCTGGCACCGATGATCACCCTGGAAAAAATCGTGCGTGGAAAACGTACTGCAGTCAGTGAGCCATTGTTTCCCAACTACCTGTTTGTCGAATTTGATCCAGAAGTGATTCATACCACGACTATCAACGCGACCCGCGGTGTCAGCCACTTCGTGCGCTTTGGCGCGTCGCCAGCGATAGTCCCATCGGCGGTGATTCATCAGCTATCGGTATATAAACCGAAAGACATTGTCGATCCGGCAACCCCTTATCCGGGTGATAAGGTGATTATTACCGAAGGCGCGTTCGAAGGCTTTCAGGCCATTTTCACCGAACCCGATGGTGAGGCTCGCTCCATGCTATTGCTTAATCTTATTAATAAAGAGATTAAGCACAGTGTGAAGAACACCGAGTTCCGCAAACTCTAAAACGCAATCCCAAACAGTGTTTTGACATTGGCATCCGTGGTGGCAGCCAGCCATGCGGCATCTTCTCCACGCCAGTGCGCAATACGTTGCAAAATATGGTGCAGATGGGCTGGCTCGTTGCGCCGGGATGATGGCTTTGGCGTGAAATCGCGCGGGAGCAGATACGGCGCATCAGTTTCGATCAGCAATTTCTCCGCCGGAATCAACGGCAACAATTCCCGCAGCTCCAGCCCGCGTCGTTCATCGCAAACCCAACCGGTAATGCCGATATAAATTCCACGCGCCACGCACGCCTGCATCTCTTCGCGTGTGCCGGTAAAGCAATGAAGAACCGCACCAGGCAGTTTATCCAGCCACGGCTCCAGCAATGTCATAAACCGCTCGTGGGCATCGCGACAGTGCATAAATACCGGCATGTTTAATTCTGCGGCAATGCGTAGCTGAGCAACAAAAGCGCGTTCCTGCTCTTCCGGCGTCGAAAAGTTGCGGTTAAAGTCGAGACCACATTCACCAATCGCCACCACTTCTGGCTGCGCGGCCAGCTCAATAATCGCTTCTTCAGTCGCAGCTTGCCACTGGCTGCTGTCGTGAGGATGTACGCCCGCCGTTGACCAACAGGACGAATACTGACGCGCCAGCTTTTGCGCCTGCTGGCTTTCACGCAGGTTAGTGCCGGTGATGAGTAGCCCATTAACTCCCGCGTCAAAAGCGCGCGCTACAACATCATCACGGTCTTTCGCAAATTGCGAACTGGTCAAATTAACGCCGATATCAAACATCCTGTACTCCATATGACAACCGCCCTGACGGGCGGTTGAATTTATTCTTCAGTTTTTTCGCTTTCTGCTTCAGCGTCGTTTTCCTCTTCCCGATTTCGCCCTTTACCAACGTAAAAGCGTGAGAAGAAGACACCGATTTCAAACAGACAGTACATCGGGATCGCCAATAGCGTTTGCGAGAAGACATCCGGCGGCGTCAGCAACATCCCGACAACGAATGCACCAACCAGCACATACGGGCGTTTTTTGCGTAAGTCTTCTGGCGAGGTAATCCCCATCCAGCACAGCAGCACAATTGCCACCGGCACTTCAAAGGAGACACCAAACGCCATAAACAGCGCCATAACGAAGCTTAAATAGCTGGCGATGTCGGTGGATACCTGCACCCCTTCCGGCGCGGTATTGGCAAGGAAGCCAAATGCCAGCGGAAAGACCACAAAGTAGGCGAATGCCATGCCGATATAAAACAGCAGAGAGCTGGAAACCAGCAGCGGCACCACCAGGCGACGTTCATGCTTATACAGCGCTGGGGCGATAAATGCCCACACCTGATAGAGAATCACCGGCGCTGACAGAATCAGCGACACCATAAAGGTCAGCTTGATCGGCGTAAAGAACGGCGAGGCCACGTCAGTGGCGATCATCGTTGAACCTTGCGGCAACTGCTTGATCAATGGCGCGGATACCAGGTGATAGATGTCATTGGCGAAATAGACCAGACACAGGAATATCACGATCACCGCGATAATGCAGTTCAGCAGACGCTTACGCAGCTCAATTAGATGCGTGATAAGCGGTTGAGTATCTTCTACAGACATGTTTACGGTTTATCACTCGACGAAGGGGAAGGTGCAGCGGTTTTCGGTTCAGCGTCCGCAGCAGGTTTTACCACCGGCTCTGGCGTGGTTTCTGGCTTCTGTTCCGGCGAACTGGCCTGCGTTTGTGCAGCGGCAGGCGTTACGCCCTCATGCGCAGCTTCATTATCTTTCACCACCGGGTTATGGATGGTGTGCGCTTCATCGCTCGCCTTTTCTGGATCGTTTGCAACGTAGGAACGCTTCATCGACTCCGCGGCCTGGCGTAGTTCATCCATCGACGCTTTCAGTTCGGGCGTCAGGTTAGTGAGGCTCGCCTTTTCAACCTTTTTCAGACTGTCCTGAAACTCCTGGAGTTTTAACTCCTGGATCAGTTCGTTCTGCACCGTTGTCGCCAGTGAACGCAACGCGCGAATCCAGCCCGCTACCGTTTTTACCGCCACAGGCAGTCGTTGCGGCCCCAGAACGACGAGGCCGATGATGAACACCAATAGCAGTTCGCTAAAACCGATATCAAACACGGATTACACCTGCTCTTTATCGTGGCGCTTCGCGTCTTCTGTTTTAGCCTGTTCCTGATTCGTATCCGCCTGCTTATCGGCGATAGTTTTCGCAGTAAAATCAGCATCCTGACTGGTTTTATCCTGCTTTGGTTCATCATCGCTCATTGCTTTTTTAAAGCCTTTGATCGACGCACCAAGATCGGAACCGATGGAGCCGAGCTTTTTGGTGCCAAAAAGCAGTACAACGATGACGGCAATAATCAATAACTGCCAAATACTGATACCACCCATACATGTTCCTCTGTGGTAGATGATGATTAAACAAAGCCGCATTATACGTTACACGGCCCCGCCTTGAGCGATGAAAAAATCAGCGTGTTTTGCGCCAACCGACAAACCAGGCGATCAGACCACCTGCCATTAACCAGCCGGGCATCAGCCCCCACTCAGGTCGGCTGACCAACAAGAATGTGCCACTTAATACTAACGTAGCGCCAATTCCGAGAAAATAACGCGATTGTCCCTGACGTACATGATTTGACTGAAGCTCGCGGGCAATCTTATCAACACTGTGCTGTAAATACTTGCCCTGGCGCAAACTGTCGTAAACCAATTCAGGCAGTTCTGGCATTTTTTCGACCCAGAACGGCGCTTTTTCTTTAAATGCTCTCACCAGCGCAGGAATACCGACCTGATCTTTAATCCACGACTCCAGGAAAGGCTTCGCTGTTTTCCATAAATCGAGCTGCGGATAAAGCTGGCGTCCTACCCCTTCGACATAGAGCAGGGTTTTCTGGAGTAACACCAGTTGCGGCTGCACTTCCATATTGAAGCGACGCGCCGTATTAAACAGATTTAACAGTACATGTCCAAACGAAATTTCGGCCAGCGGTTTCTCAAAGATAGGTTCACAGACCGTACGAATGGCAAATTCGAACTCTTCAACGTTGGTATCTGGTGGCACCCAGCCTGAATCGACGTGTAGCTCTGCCACTTTGCGATAGTCGCGATTAAAGAAGGCGATAAAGTTTTCTGCCAGATAGCGTTTATCTTCTTTGTTTAGCGAGCCAACAATCCCGCAATCAATGCCGATATATTTCGGGTTTTCCGGGTGTTCATAGCTTACGAAGATGTTGCCAGGGTGCATATCGGCATGGAAAAAGCTGTCGCGAAAGACCTGAGTGAAGAACACCTGCACGCCGCGTTCCGCCAGCAATTTCATGTTAGTGCCGTTTTTCTCCAGCGCCGCAACATCAGACACCGGAATGCCGTAAATGCGCTCCATCACCATCATCCCTTCACTACAATAGTCAGGGTAAACTTCCGGGATGTAGAGCATCGGGCTGTCTTCAAAATTGCGCCGAAGCTGAATGGCGTTGGCAGATTCCCGCAGCAAATTCAGTTCATCAATCAAGGTCTTTTCGTACTCGCGCACCACTTCGGTTGGGCGCAGACGGCGACCATCCGGCAGCAAACGCGGCACCCAGCGAGCCAGACGGTAGATAAGTTTCAGATCCGCTTTAATGACCGGCAAAATATCCGGGCGGATGACTTTAATCACCACCTCTTTACCATTCGATTTCAATCGCGCGGTATGAACCTGGGCGATAGAAGCAGAAGCCAGCGGCTTGATTTCAAAATCGTCAAACCACGCTTCTACCGGCAAGCCGCCCATTGCAGCTTCAATCTGCTGCTTCGCCAGCTTGCCATCAAACGGAGCAACTTTGTCCTGCAATAACGCCAGCTGATCGGCAATATGCGGTGGAAAAAGATCGCGGCGGGTTGATAACATTTGCCCGAACTTGATCCAAACCGGCCCCAGTTCTTGCAGGGCCAGTCGTAGTCGCTCACCTAAAAGTTTGTCTTTATGCCGATTTGGCATCCAGAATAATGAGTATCGCCATAGCCGTAGCGGCAGGGTGATACGCATTTTGGGGATCAGTTCATCAAGTCCGTAGCTTAAAAAAGTGCGAATGATGAAATATAGGCGCCGTACTTCACCTGGCGTCATTTAGCCTCCAGTTTTTCCAGCCGTTTGGTCAGGGCATCAACAGCACGCTCGACGGCAGCCGTCTCTTCCGCAAACCAGGCCACTTCAAGCGGACCGGGTGCCATACGCCACTCTTCAGTAATGGCTTCCGCCACATAACGTTGCTGGCGCTTAATGCCGTGATGCAGGAACTTTGCGCCTCCGCGCATGGCTTTGCTGATTCCTTCAGCGGCGATATCACCGGTATAAGGGGCCAGCAGTTCCGCAGGGTCGAACTCTGCCAGATCTGCCAGCGCAACGAAGTTTTGCACCACCTGAATATCGCCCTGCACTTCCAGCTCACCACTGCGAATCAGTGCGGTAAGCTGCTGGCGATCGCGAAGTTTCGGCAACACACTGGCGTAGGCGATAACGGTGCAGTCAGCATCGCCTGCCCATTCGCCCAGTACATCAACCTGGCGTTCGCTGAACACCAGAATCAATGACGTCGAAAAGCCTTTTACCTCCACGCGCAATACTTTACCCAGCAGACGCGAGCGGGCTGTTTTCAGCGCGGGTGAGCGATACAGGAAGGTGTTGAGCAGACTTTCAATTCCTGCCGTCACTAAAGGTTTAAAAGGCATTTCCGGTCTCCTGTCAGAACTTATAACCACGATGCAGCGCCACAACCCCTGCCGTCAGATTGTAGTAGTCGACACTTTCGAATCCGGCATCCTGCATCATGGCTTTCAGGGTATCCTGATCGGGATGCATACGGATGGATTCTGCCAGATAACGGTAGCTGTCGGCGTCGTTCGCGACCAGTGAGCCAATACGCGGCAGCACATGGAAGGAGTATGCATCATAGGCTTTGCTCAGCGGCTCGATAATTGGCTTCGAGAACTCAAGCACCAGCAGGCGGCCGCCGGGTTTCAGCACGCGATACATTGAACGCAGTGCTTTATCTTTGTCGGTGACGTTACGCAGACCAAACGAAATGGTGATGCAATCAAAGGTGTTATCCGGGAACGGCAGCGCCTCAGCGTTCGCCTGAACATACTCAACGTTGCCAATCACACCGATATTACGCAGCTTCTCGCGTCCCATTTTGAGCATGGATTCATTGATATCAGCAAGGACCACTTTGCCAGTTTCTCCGACCAGGCGGGAGAATTTCGCTGTCAGGTCGCCGGTGCCACCAGCCAGATCCAGCACGGTCTGCCCACGGCGTACGCCGCTGCAATCAATCGTGAATCGCTTCCACAAACGATGAATACCAAATGACATCAAATCATTCATGACATCGTATTTTGATGCCACGGAATGGAAAACGTGGGCGACCATATCCGCTTTTTGTTCCTTCGCGACGGTCTGAAAACCAAAGTGCGTCGTTTCTTGTGACTTATCCACCATCTCAATGCCTGCTCATCAAAAAATTGTTCCAGAAGTGTAACAGATTGGGCGTCGATACCCTAGATTTCTACCCGGCTTAACTACCCCTAATGGGCTAGCGCGACTGCTGATTATATTCATCATCGCGTTGATAAGCTTCATCATTCGGCTGCTCCGGAACCGACCGAAGTCGATACTCTTCATCCTGGCTCACCGCCTGTTCAGCCAAATCCGGATTAATCTCGCGTTTAATTTCTACTCCTAAACCGCGAAACGCTTCTGCCTGCGCCAGCACATTTCCGCGACCTGAAGAGAGTTTTTTCATTGCCTGGCGGTAGTTATCCTGCGCTTTGTCGAGACTTTGACCAATCGCGGACATGTCATCGATGAACAAACGCATCTTGTCGTACAGCTTGCTGGCACGATCGGCGATTTGCTGGGCGTTGCGGCTTTGATGCTCATAACGCCACAGGTTGGCAATAGTACGCAACGCACCTGCAGCGTAGTCGGGCTAACCAGCATGATATTGTTTTTCAACGCTTCGGTGATCAGCTCCGGCTGGCGGTCAAGCGCCAGTAAAAAAGCGGGTTCAACGGGAATAAACATCAGCACGTAATCCAGAGTTCGCAGCCCCGGCAGCTGTTGATAATCTTTGCGTCCCAGCAAACGGATATGGTTACGCACCGACGCGATATGTTCCTGTAGCGCGCTTTCGCGGGTGTAGTCGTCTTCGGCGTTAAAATAGCGTTCATAGGCGACCAGCGTCATTTTGGCGTCGATCACCACATCTTTTCCCTGCGGCAGCCGCACGATGACATCCGGCTGCATCCGCGAGCGGGCGTCATTTTCGATGCTGACCTGGGTTTCATATTCATACCCTTCACGCAGACCGGAAGCCTCCAGCACCCGCGTCAATACTACCTCGCCCCAGTTGCCCTGGGTTTTATTGTCGCCTTTCAGCGCGCGCGTCAGGTTGATCGCTTCCTGGGCCATTTGCGCGTTGAGTTGCTGGAGATTGCGAATTTCGTGGGTCAGGGTATGGCGTTCTTGTGCTTCTTTACCGAAGCTGTCCTGAACCTGACGGCGGAAACCGTCCAGTTGTTCACGTAGCGGCGACAACAGGCTGTTCAGACTCTGACGGTTTTGCTCATCAACCCGGCAATTGCTGTGCTCAAAAATACGGTTGGCGAGGTTTTCAAACTGCTCACTGAGGCGCTGCTCGCTGTTAATCATCTGGCGAATTTTATCGTCAGCATGTTGCTGTGCGGCTTCCATCCGCGTGGTTACTTCACGCAGATCGGCCTCCAGAGAGGTGTTAATACTTTGCAGGCTGCGCACTTCGTTATTGAGTAACTCGCACTCTGCACGCCAGTGCTCGCTTTGGGTAATTTGTTGTTTTGCCGCGCTTAACTCCGCGACCATCTCTTCACGTTCAGCTAATTGCTCGGCTTTTTGCTGCGCATGTTGATAACTGGCAAACAGCCAGCCAATTGCCACACCCACCAACGCAATAACTGCGTAAACCATGATTGAGAAATCCACAACGCCTCCTGACGCAACAACTTACCCGCACAAAATAGAATTGTGCTGTACAAACGTCCAGTTGGAAAGGCATTTCCTGCGAGGCGCTACGCAAAAATACAAAAGGCCGAACGCGTCGGCCTTCAGACAGGAGAAGAGAATTACAGCAGACGACGCGCCGCTTCCACCACGATTTTCACCGCTTGGCTTTCAGTTTGTTTCATCGTCTCAGCATTCGGGATCTCTTGCTGGGTGCGGTTAACGATAACACCCGCTACCATACCGGCACGCAGGCCCTGACTTGCACACATGGTCAGCAGGGTTGCAGATTCCATTTCATAGTTCATTACGCCCATCGCCTGCCACTCTTCCATAGAACCTTTAAAGTGACGAACTACGCGACCAGAGTAAGTATCGTAACGTTCCTGGCCTGGGTAGAAGGTATCAGAAGAAGCTGTCACGCCAACGTGAGTTGTCGCGCCAATGGATTTCGCAGCTTCAACCAGCGCAGTCGTACATTCGAAATCAGCGACAGCCGGGAATTCCAGCGGTGCGAAGTGCAGGCTCGCGCCATCCAGACGGACAGACGCCGTGGTAACCAGGACATCACCCACATTAATATGCGGCTGAATAGCGCCCGTTGTACCGATACGCAGGAAGGTGCGAATGCCCAGCTGTGCCAGCTCTTCAACAGCAATAGAGGTAGACGGGCCGCCGATACCGGTAGAGCAGACGATAACAGGTTTACCATCCAGCTCTGCACGCCAGGTGGTGAATTCGCGGTGAGATGCCAGCTTAACCGGCTTATCCATCAGCGCGGCGATCTTTTCCACACGATCCGGGTCGCCAGGGACGATGGCAAGCGTAGCCCCTTGTAAATCGTTTTTAGTGAGGCCGAGATGAAAAACATCAGACTTGGACATATACAACTCCTCTGTGAATCGGTTTAGTCAGAAGAAGCAAAAAGACACTTTACCGAAGGGTTTAACATTTTTTCGTGATACTCATCACCATGACGCAAATGCGTTGCATAAATTTACCCACCAAAAGTGATGCAAATCACATAAATCACTCTTCATTCTGCAGGACTGCATAAAAGATGAGCCGATTCAGGCAATGTGATTTGTTGCATGCTGACTATAGTTAACATTGCGCAACATTTTTATAAGGGTACGGAGAATACCATGGCAACAACACAACAATCTGGATTTGCACCTGCTGCATCGCCTCTCGCTTCGACCATCGTTCAGACCCCGGACGACGCGATTGTGGCGGGCTTCACCTCTATCCCTTCACAAGGGGATAACATGCCTGCTTACCATGCCAGACCAAAGCAAAGCGATGGCCCACTGCCAGTGGTCATTGTAGTGCAGGAAATTTTTGGCGTGCATGAACATATCCGCGACATTTGTCGCCGTCTGGCGCTGGAGGAGTATCTGGCTATCGCACCTGAACTTTACTTCCGCGAAGGCGATCCGAATGATTTTGCCGATATCCCCACGTTGCTTAGCGGTCTGGTAGCAAAAGTGCCTGACTCGCAGGTGCTGGCCGATCTCGATCATGTCGCCAGTTGGGCTTCCCGCAACGGCGGCGATGTTCATCGTTTAATGATCACCGGATTCAGCTGGGGTGGACGTATCACCTGGCTGTATGCCGCGCATAATCCACAGCTAAAAGCCGCAGTGGCGTGGTACGGCAAACTGACGGGCGACAAGTCGCTGAATTCACCGAAACAACCTGTTGATATCGCAACCGATCTTAACGCGCCGATTCTCGGCTTATATGGTGGTCAGGATAACAGCATTCCGCAGGAGAGCGTTGAAACCATGCGCCAGGCGCTGCGGGCTGCTAATGCGAAAGCAGAGATTATCGTGTACCCGGACGCCGGGCATGCATTCAACGCTGATTATCGCCCGAGCTATCATGCCGAATCTGCGAAAGATGGCTGGCAGCGTATGCTGGAATGGTTTAAGCAGTATGGTGGGAAGCGGAGTTAGTTTCCTCTTAGTCTATATTTGAGATGGTGAGTGAACGAGTGCGTTTTGCTGCCATCTCTGTCCCCCAAAAAATAATCAGTATGAATTGATTGGAGATTACGACTCCGCTATTTGACCTTAAGAAAGTCGGCAAGTCATAGTCATAAATGAGTCTCTTCAATGGAAGACACCTTAGAGATTTACCATCTACTCCCATTCACAAACAAACATTAATTATTATCAACACATTCACATTAATTATAAATCATCTCAGACCTTCCTGATAAAAAGATATTAAAGTGAAACATTTTGTTTTTCACATTTTAGTTCATCACTTTTAGGCGTAAATAAAGGTAAAAAAAACAACAATACTATTTCTCTTTCACAAAAGAATTAACAAAAGGTTTTTTAAGGATGAGTGATATTATTTACTTGACCATAACCGGAGAACAACAAGGATGTATTTCCTCTCTTTGTGGAACGAGCGCATCAATAGGTAATCGCTGGCAGATTGGCCATGAAGATGAAATCTTCGCGTTCTCGCTCTCTAATAGTATTACGAATGCAGGCAAAGGGTCACAATTGCATGGCCTTAGTTTCTGTAAATTCTTATTAACGCTATTAACAATAACGAGCAGTTGTTCATGGCGTTTGACTTCTATCGGATCAATAGATTTGGTCGATGGGAGAAATATTACAACATTCAACTCCGCGGCGCGCTCTTGGATTTGCCCCTATATTTCCAGACATCTGTTATCACTTAACCCATTACAAGCCCGCTGCCGCAGATATTCCCGTGGCGAGCGATAACCCAGCGCACTATGCGGATGCCATTCGTTATAATGCTCGAACGCCTCTGCAAGGTTCTTTGCTGCCGTTAACCCGTCTGGTTTGGGCATGATACTGATGTAGTCACGCTTTATCGTTTTCACGAAGCTCTCTGCTATTCCGTTACTCTCCGGACTCCGCACCGCCGTGTTCTTCGGTTCAAGTCCCAACATCCGGGCGAACTGGCGTGTT
>NZ_MDGW01000540.1:0-241 GCF_001712525.1 Shigella sp. FC1661 | reverse complement strand
TTTAAGTGACGTAAAATCGTGTTGAGGCTAACGCCCATAATGCGTGCAGTTGCCCGGCATCCAACGCCATTCATGGCCATATCAATAATTTTCTGGTGCGTACCGGGTTGAGAAGCGGTGTAAGTGAACTGCAGTTGCCATGTTTACGGCAGTGAGAGCAGAGATAGCGCTGATGTCCGGCAGTGCTTTTGCCGTTACGCACACCCCGTCAGTAGCTGAACAGGAGGGACAGCTGATAGAA
>NZ_MDGW01000539.1:0-241 GCF_001712525.1 Shigella sp. FC1661 | reverse complement strand
GTTCTTCACTACATTTTTTGGTGATGCTGCCAACTTACTGATTTATGTGTATGATGGTGTTTTGATGGTGCTCCAGTGGCTTCTCGTTTCTATCAGCTGTCCCTCCTGGTTCAGCTACTGACGGGTGGTGCGTAACGGCAAAGCACTGCCGGACATCAGCGCTATACTCTGCTCTCACTGCCGTAAAACATGGCAACTGCAGTTCACTTACACCGCTTCTCAACCCGGTACGCACCAGAAA
>NZ_MDGW01000538.1:0-243 GCF_001712525.1 Shigella sp. FC1661 | reverse complement strand
GCGAGTGGTTTGATTAATGGAACGACGATTACATGCTTAGACTGGCCCCCTTGAATTCTCCCAGACCAACCCAGTTATCACTTAAATTAAGTGATTAGTCTTTAATTACTTAGTTTTTAGACTAGTTTCATTGGAGTACAGTATGCGAGTGGTTTGATTAATGGAACGACGATTACATGCTTAGACTGGCCCCCTTGAATTCTCCCAGACCAACCCAGTTATCACTTAAATTAAGTGATTAGT
>NZ_MDGW01000537.1:0-244 GCF_001712525.1 Shigella sp. FC1661 | reverse complement strand
GTAGCTGAACAGGAGGGACAGCTGATAGAAACAGAAGCCACTGGAGCACCTCAAAAACACCATCATACACTAAATCAGTAAGTTGGCAGCATCACCAAATACCTGAAGCAGTAAATCATATTAATGTTCAGAATAATATTGATCTTGTTAGACTGGCCCCCTGAATCTCCAGACAACCAGTATCACTTAAATAAGTGATAGTCTTAATACTAGTTTTTAGACTAGTCATTGGAGTACAGATGAT
>NZ_MDGW01000536.1:0-252 GCF_001712525.1 Shigella sp. FC1661 | reverse complement strand
CGAAGGGGCGATTGCCCGGCAGCATGATGTCCAGGCGATTCACAATCTGGTGAAGAGGTTCTTTACGCTCAAGCGCCATGCCAACAATACACCAGACCATCATTTCGAGGGGAAGACGGCGCTTGCGTAGCGTTACAGTACCTGATTCGGCAAGGCAACGAGAGATGAGTTCGGGGTCGAGGTAATCCCCCAGAGAAGTCAGTGGGTTACGCAGAGAATCGTAACGGGATACCAGATCAAGAGCCTGTCCAA
>NZ_MDGW01000535.1:0-253 GCF_001712525.1 Shigella sp. FC1661 | reverse complement strand
GTATCTGTAGCTGCTGCGATGAACCCCGAACACTTGGCAGAGTGTGACCACAGGATAATGCGTTCTGAGTTTCCCGATTATCGAGAACAGTTCAGGGAGTCTGACATCAAGAGCGCGGTAGCCTTTTTTAATATTTCATTCTCCATTTCAATGCGTTGTAGCTTTTTCCTCAGCTTACGTATTTCGATTTGTTCTGGTGTTATCGGAGAGGCTTTTGGTGTTTTGCCCTGACGCTCATCACGCAGTTGTTTGA
>NZ_MDGW01000534.1:0-254 GCF_001712525.1 Shigella sp. FC1661 | reverse complement strand
ATTTAGTGTATGATGGTGTTTTTGAGGTGCTCCAGTGGCTTCTGTTTCTATCAGCTGTCCCTCCTGTTCAGCTACTGACGGGGTGTGCGTAACGGCAAAGCACTGCCGGACATCAGCGCTATCTCTGCTCTCACTGCCGTAAAACATGGCAACTGCAGTTCACTTACACCGCTTCTCAACCCGGTACGCACCAGAAAATTATTGATATGGCCATGAATGGCGTTGGATGCCGGGCAACTGCACGCATTATGGGC
>NZ_MDGW01000533.1:0-257 GCF_001712525.1 Shigella sp. FC1661 | reverse complement strand
CAATATTATCCCATTTGCTGTAACACATTGCTTTAATTGTTAATTATATTTGCATCAAGTTATCATAATCAACAACTTCACTTGATCAGCGACACCGCTTCGTTTTAACATCGCTTATGGAAAAATAGTCTGTTAGTCAGCGCATCCGTTTGCGCCACCAATATTATCCCATTTGCTGTAACACATTGCTTTAATTGTTAATTATATTTGCATCAAGTTATCATAATCAACAACTTCACTTGATCAGCGACACCGCT
>NZ_MDGW01000532.1:0-259 GCF_001712525.1 Shigella sp. FC1661 | reverse complement strand
TCCTCGCTCACTGACTCGCTACGCTCGGTCGTTCGACTGCGGCGAGCGGTATCTACTCACTCAAAAACGAAATGCTGTTATCCACAGAATCAGGGGATAACGCCGGAAAGAACATGTGGGCAAAAGACCAGGAACCGGAAAAAGGCCACGCCGCTGGCGTTTTTCCATAGGCTCCGCCCCCCTGACGAGCATCACAAAAACCGACGCTCAAGTCAGAGGTGGCGAAACCCGACAGGACTATAAAGATACCAGGCGTTTC
>NZ_MDGW01000531.1:0-260 GCF_001712525.1 Shigella sp. FC1661 | reverse complement strand
AAGGCGAGCTTCATTTAACGCCTTACGCAGTTGCAGAATTTCAGATTCCAGTTCAGCCACCGTGCGGGAACCAGGAGTACCGAGCCCTTTTCTGGCGGCGGTAACCCATTGTCCTAAAGTGCCTTCAGGAAGGGATAATCGGGAAGCGCCTTCACTGATCGAAGTTGATTTTCAGGAACCGTTCTGACAGCTTCGGCTTTGAACTCTTTAGAGTAACGTTGGTTTTTTCTGCTCATTATTAGCTCCTTCTGATGCCATTC
>NZ_MDGW01000541.1:0-21415 GCF_001712525.1 Shigella sp. FC1661 | reverse complement strand
CAGCGCTGGCTGTTTTACGCGTATGACAGGCTCCGGAAGACGGTTGTTGCGCACGTATTCGGTGAACGCACTATGGCGACGCTGGGGCGTCTTATGAGCTTGCTGTCACCCTTTGACGTGGTGATATGGATGACGGATGGCTGGCCACTGTATGAATCCCGCCTGAAGGGAAAGCTGCACGTAATCAGCAAGCGATATACGCAGCGAATTGAGCGGCATAACCTGAATCTGAGGCAGCACCTGGCACGGCTGGGACGGAAGTCGCTGTCGTTCTCAAAATCGGTGGAGCTGCATGACAAAGTCATCGGGCATTATCTGAACATAAAACACTATCAATAAGTTGGAGTCATTACCGCCGGAACGAAAGAGAAATCGAAAAGTATTCCATACTCGCCCTCCTCGGGCGAGTATGAAGATTACGGTACCGGATTGACTAACAGTTGCCCAATCGAGCCACGGTCCGCCATTTCCAGCGTCTGACTGTTGAAGTAGAACGGGAAGTGCGCCCAGGAAGGCTGACCGAAATAAACAAGCAGCTCCACTTGTCCGTCAACCCAAACGGTATCTTTCCAGCCTCTGTCTTCCGGGAACGGCATCGCACCATTCACGTTACGGATCTGGAACATCACGCCTTCAATATGGAACGCTTGCGGCTCGTCCGCGCGTACCGTCCAGCGTTCCCACGTTCCTTGCTGCGCGGTGACATCAATACGGTTGACGTCCCACAGTTGTCCATTAATACCCGGGTCATCACCCAGACTGATATCGCGACTGCGAATCGGCGAACCGGCCATGATTTCAGTTGGCAGCAAGCGCATCGGAAGACTGTCTGTGACCAGCGGCAGAAGGCCGGTTGGGCGCAGCGTTAGCACCAGGGTAGAAACCAGAATGCTGGATGGCTCAAAGAAGCCACGAATACGATCAACAATGCTCGCCGCTTCGCCACAGGTGATCGACACTTCATCACCGTTGCTCATATCCACCAGAATCTCGCGGCGCTCGCCCGGTGCCAACGAAAGTTGCTTCACCGATACAGGAGCAGGCAGGAATCCCTGATCGCCAGAAATCACATGTAACGGGCGACCATCGCTCATCTGTAGTTGATAGCGACGAGAGTTCGACGCGTTCAGCAGTCGCAAGCGCACCCAGCCACGCGAGACTTCAACGTACGGGCTTTGTACACCGTTAACCAGCAGCGTATCACCAACAAAGCCGCCGCTTCCCGGTTCGTTGTATTCTGGCGTACCAAAGTTATCCAGCCGTTTATCCTGGATAATGACCGGAAAATCATCCACACCATAATGGTTGGGGATAGGCAGCGACTTGCTGACTTCATCTTCCACCAGCCACATTCCGGCAAGGCCGTTATAGACCTGCTGAGCCGTGCGGTTGGGAGTATTGGCGTGATACCACAGAGTAGCTGCGTTCTGGCGAATGGGCAGTACGGGTGCCCAGTCAGCGTTTGGCGACATCATCCGTGCCGGACCGCCCATCAGCGGGCCTGGTACCTGTAGCCCGGCCACCGTCATTGAGACATTTTCTGTCAGGCGGTTGCTGTAAATAAGCTTAACATCGTCGCCCTTCCAGACGCGGATAGTCGGCCCCAGGTAACGACCATTGATTCCCCAGACCGACGCGCGTGTCCCTGGCGTAAATGACCAGTGCGCACGTTGTACAGTCATAAACAGCGGTTGCCCACGGCGAGATTCAAGTAGCGGCGGAACGGGTAGCGGTTGCTGTTGCCCGGCTGCGCTGGCCTTCAGGGGAACAGCGCCGGCACAAAGTGCAATCCCCGATGCCTGAATGAACTGACGCCGACTGAGTGACATATTTGCTCCATGTAAAACTGGCTAAAGTAATACCGTGCAGGAAAGTGTTCCCCGCAAAAATACAGATTGCCGACTTAAACTTTTCCGGCGGCTTCGCGTTCTGCGACTTCTTTATCGAGCTCGGCGATTTTTTGTTCCATTATCGAACGACAATGGGCAGCCAGCTCACGAACCTGATCTTTGCCATACTGACTGACGTCAATTGGCGGCAGCATTTCGACAATCACCAGACCGTTGTGCAGTCGATTAAGATTAATCTTATTCGAAGTTGTAGAGACGCACACGGGAATAATCGGGACGCCCGCCGCAATTGCCGCGTGAAATGCTCCAGTCTTGAACGGTAGCAGGCCGCGACCACGGCTGCGGGTTCCTTCCGGGAACATCCAGATGGAAATACGGCGTTTTTTGAAATGATTCACGACTTCCGCAATGGTGCCGTGAGCTTTAGTGCGATTGTTTCTGTCGATCAATAAGTTGCCGGTTAACCAGTACAATTGCCCGAAGAAGGGGATCCACAGCAAGCTCTTTTTACCTACCGTCACCGTCGGCGGTTGCACAATGTTCGATGCTGTCACCATGTCATAGTTGTTCTGGTGGTTAGCGATATAGATAGCATTGCCGTAGCTTTCAGCATCTGCAGGTTTGCGGCACTCAACTTTCAGGCCGAACAGCGGCGCAAGACGGCCAAACATATGCCCAAAGGTGGCCACATGTTTCGGGTTACGCGGGCTGAAAAGGCAGTAAATGGAGCCGAATACACAGACTAAGATGCTGTAAATCACGGTAATAATAAGACGAAAGATATATAGCATAACAACCTCTGAAGGTCTGAGAGACTGGCATTGTACGTCACCTGAAATCAGGTTAGGGCATTGTTAAAAGCCGCTCTCTGGAAAAGCGTATTGTTAATCGCAACGCATGAATAAACAACGGTTTCAAGGGAATTTTTATCGTTTCCGGGGGTTGAATACGCTGCCGAATGACGACTTAACGTTTCATCCGGCGTTCCTTGCAAGCGGGAGGAAACAGGCCCTCCCCGGCATATTACTCTTCGCTATCACCGCTGCTGGCACGGCGAGGAGAGTCGATCTCAACACGATCGATACGCTGCAAACCGCGCATCAACGTACCGCGGCGTCCACGTTCGCCAGTGACTTTCTGTAACTCTTCCGGGCGCAGTTTAATTTTGCGTTTCCCAACATGAATGGTCAGCGTGCTTTGCGGCGGCAGAATGTACAATTGCGCCAGACCATCTTCTCCACGCGCGGCTTCTGCCGATGGAATGTTGATAATCTTGTTGCCTTTGCCCTTCGACAGCTGCGGCAGATCGCTTACCGGGAACATCAACATACGGCCTGCCTGAGTGATTGCCAGCAGCATATCGGAAGCATCTTCAATCACCACCGGCGGCATAACATGGGCATTTTCCGGTAAGGTGATCAAAGCCTTACCTGCACGGTTACGCGCCACCAGATCGTTAAAGGTGCAGACGAAACCGTAACCCGCATCGGAAGCCATCAGCAGTTTCTGATCGTCGCTTTCCATCAGCATATGGTCAACGGTCGCCCCAGGCGGCAACGTTAATTTGCCGGTGAGTGGTTCGCCCTGACCACGCGCCGACGGCAGCGTAATCGGGTCGATGGCATAGCTACGACCGGTGGAATCAACAAACACTACCGGTTGGTTGCTCTTACCTTTCACCGCCGCTTTGAAGCTATCACCCGCTTTATAATTCAGGCCCGGCGCGTCGATATCATGGCCTTTAGCGCTGCGTACCCAGCCCATCTGCGACAGCACAATGGTGACAGGTTCAGACGGCAGCATGTCGTGCTCGCTCATCGCTTTCGCTTCTTCGCGTTCCTGCAACGGCGAACGACGATCGTCACCGTAGGCTTGCGCGTCTGCCTGCAGTTCTTTCTTCAGCAGGTTATTCATTTTACGCTCGGAAACCAAAATGCCCTGCAACTGGTCGCGCTCTTTTTCCAGCTCACTCTGCTCACCGCGAATCTTCATCTCTTCCAGTTTGGCAAGATGACGCAGTTTCAGTTCGAGGATCGCTTCCGCCTGGGTTTCCGTAAGGCCAAACCGCGACATCAGCGCCGGTTTCGGTTCATCTTCGTTACGAATGATCTCAATCACTTCGTCGATGTTGAGAAACGCCACCAGCAAACCTTCCAGGATATGCAGGCGCTTGAGGACTTTCTCCAGACGATAGTTCAGTCGGCGGCGCACGGTATCGCGACGGAACACCAGCCATTCGGAGAGGATTTCCAGCAGGTTTTTCACCGCCGGACGACCATCCAGACCGATCATATTGAGGTTAATGCGATAGCTCTTTTCCAGATCGGTGGTAGCGAAGAGGTGGTTCATCACCTGATCCATATCCACGCGGTTGGAACGCGGCACAATCACCAGACGGGTCGGGTTCTCGTGGTCAGATTCATCGCGCAGATCGTCAACCATCGGCAGCTTTTTGTTGCGCATTTGCGCAGCAATTTGCTCCAGTACGCGCGCACCTGAAACCTGATGCGGCAATGCGCTGATAACCACCGCGCCATCTTCTTTCTTCCACACCGCGCGCATACGCACTGAACCACGTCCGTTCTCGTAGATTTTACGGATCTCGGCGCGCGAAGTGATAATTTCCGCTTCAGTCGGATAATCCGGCCCCTGCACGATATCCAGCAGCTGATCGAGCGTGGTTTTCGGCTGGTCGATTAATGCGATTGCCGCCTGAGCTACTTCACGCAGGTTATGCGGTGGAATATCGGTCGCCATGCCGACGGCAATACCGGTGGTGCCGTTAAGCAAAATGTTTGGCAGACGGGCAGGCAGCATTTTCGGCTCCTGCAAAGTGCCGTCGAAGTTTGGCACCCAGTCAGCCGTCCCCTGCCCCAGCTCGCTCAATAGCAGCTCGGAATATTTCGACAACCGGGATTCGGTGTAACGCATTGCCGCGAACGATTTCGGATCGTCCGGCGCGCCCCAGTTCCCCTGACCATCAACCAGCGGATAACGGTAAGAGAACGGCTGCGCCATCAGGACCATCGCTTCATAACAGGCGCTATCGCCGTGCGGATGGTATTTACCCAGTACGTCACCGACGGTACGGGCCGATTTTTTAAATTTAGCGCTGGCATTCAGGCCCAGTTCAGACATCGCATACACAATGCGGCGCTGAACAGGTTTAAGACCATCGCCAATAAACGGCAACGCACGGTCCATGATCACGTACATGGAGTAGTTTAAGTAGGCGTTTTCCGTAAATTCATGTAGCGCAAGGCGCTCTGCCATATCGCTCATTAATTCTGATTCCTCAACTTATTCGCCAGCCTTCAAAGGGGCAATATTGCCGGAGATACTACATTATCTGCCGCGTCGAGTCACAGGAGATCAGCGTGAATAGCGCCGCCGGACGTGCTCCGACGGCGATAAAGGCATCAATGTGCCTTGATATACAACTCTTTGCTGTAGACTTGATCGGCATAGAGGGCAGCACAAGGTTGCGCCCATGCCACACCACTCGGCATGGGGGTCCGCTCCGGGCGATTCGAGAAGTTGAGGTTATGCGAGTCCAGGGAAGCCTAAAGCATCAAAGTAGTCGACTGTAAGTATACGGTTCAGCCCAGTTTAGCTGTGTCTCCACCAGTGCCCCGCGCCTCCTGCCATAAGTGCGGCTTGCTCATGGATACCCCCGAGACGGCTTACGGCGCACCGGATAATAAATTTCGCGTATACATGGTATTCCTTACCGGAGAAATTATAAGCCCAACAACAATACGCCTGTGGCATTGTTCGCTCAAACTTATCGCGAGTGATTTGGCTCACACTCCGGTAAAGATTCCCCATCACGCTAACGGCACATAAACATCCGTTTCCAGTCGCTGTTCTGTCATACCTTCGGCAAGATTGGTGTAGTGAAACAGAATCGGTGCTTTACGCATTTTCTCGCCGCTTGCAGGCAGCCAGTGGCGAATGATGCCCCATACCGTGTGTGAAATATCGTCCAGCTCGCCAACGTGGCGGGCCACGGCATAACGTCCACCGGTAAGTTCACCATTGCTCACACCATAACGATTATCGGGAATCGGTTCGCTAACGCTGCCGCAGATATCAAAGCGAAACGCTTTCGGTGCGGTGGTGGCAGGGTCGTCCCAGGCGACGCCAAAAGTCTGGCTTTGGTTAACAGGAGAAAGCCCCGTCTCTTTACGCCACATGATAAATTTCGCCACACTGTAGTTGAGCAACTCAGGGCTACAGCGGTGCGGCAACATCGCCACAGGGATTGATGGGAAATCGATAATGTTTACATCCAGTGTCAGGTTTGTCATTTTGCCTCCCTGCGAAATTATTCCCGGGAACGCGTCCCGGGAGCGGTAACAATTACGGATTTACTTTGCGGATCTGTTTGACGTCAATTTCAACAGAATTCCAGTCTTTATCGACTTCCCCCTGAATCTCAACCGTATCTTTCGGCGTCACCGTCACACCGTTCCAGCGTTTGTGGTCGATATCAACATTGATAGTACCGCTGGCATCTTTAAACACGTAGAGATCGTCAGAGATGCGTTCAACGATATTGCCGCGCAGGGTTACCCAGGTGTCGTCACGCAGGGATTTTGCGCTTTCTACAGTCGTTACGCTGCCGTTCGGCCCCTGGAATCCTCCGGCCTGACTTTGCGTTGCCGATGGGCCAGAAAAACCGCCCTGCTCTGCTGCCATCACCGGTGCACTGCACAGGGCCATTACTGCGATTACTGCTGCGAATTTTTTCATGTTTATTACTCCCTTTAATGTCTGTTTCCGAGCATTTAACAAGATAGTCCTTAACAACTTCTTAAGGGAAAAAAATAAAATTTAATGCTGTACAGAGCGCGTTACAACACGGTTTACTGGCAGCAAATACGGTTATCGCAGGGATGAAAAAATGCGAATTTTACTGATAGAAGATGACATGCTGATTGGCGACGGCATCAAAACTGGCCTTAGTAAAATGGGTTTTAGTGTCGACTGGTTTACACAAGGTCGTCAGGGAAAAGAGGCGCTTTATAGCGCACCTTATGATGCGGTGATCCTGGATTTAACCTTACCAGGCATGGATGGTCGCGATATTTTGCGTGAATGGCGAGAGAAAGGTCAGCGTGAGCCGGTACTGATCCTGACCGCGCGTGATGCGTTAGCGGAACGTGTAGAAGGGCTGCGTCAGGGAGCTGACGATTATCTGTGTAAACCTTTTGCGTTGATAGAAGTCGCCGCCAGGCTGGAGGCTCTGATGCGCCGAACCAACGGCCAGGCCAGCAACGAGCTGCGCCACGGTAACGTCATGCTCGACCCCGGCAAACGTATCGCCACGCTGGCTGGCGAACCCTTAACACTGAAACCAAAAGAATTTGCCCTGCTGGAATTACTGATGCGTAACGCTGGTCGGGTACTACCGCGCAAACTGATTGAAGAGAAACTGTATACCTGGGACGAAGAGGTCACCAGTAATGCCGTTGAAGTGCATGTGCATCATCTGCGACGCAAACTCGGTAGTGATTTTATTCGTACCGTGCATGGTATTGGCTACACATTAGGTGAGAAATGAAATTTACCCAACGTCTTAGTCTGCGCGTCAGGCTGACGCTAATCTTTTTAATTCTGGCCTCGGTGACCTGGCTGCTTTCCAGCTTTGTCGCCTGGAAACAAACAACGGATAACGTCGATGAATTGTTCGACACCCAACTGATGCTGTTTGCCAAGCGGTTAAGTACGCTCGATCTCAACGAAATCAACGCGGCGGATCGCATGGCACAGACGCCAAATAAATTAAAACACGGTCATGTTGATGACGATGCGCTGACCTTTGCCATCTTTACCCACGACGGCAGAATGGTCCTTAATGATGGCGATAACGGAGAAGATATTCCCTATAGCTATCAACGGGAAGGTTTTGCTGACGGGCAACTGGTCGGTGAAGACGATCCTTGGCGTTTTGTCTGGATGACCTCACCTGATGGCAAATATCGCATCGTTGTTGGCCAGGAATGGGAATACCGTGAAGACATGGCGCTGGCGATTGTTGCCGGGCAATTGATCCCGTGGCTGGTCGCACTGCCGATTATGTTAATCATCATGATGGTACTACTGGGTCGTGAACTCGCGCCGCTGAACAAACTGGCGCTGGCACTACGTATGCGTGACCCTGACTCGGAAAAACCACTAAACGCGACTGGCGTACCCAGCGAAGTGCGACCACTGGTTGAGTCGCTAAATCAACTGTTCGCCCGCACACATGCGATGATGGTTCGAGAACGACGCTTTACCTCCGATGCAGCTCACGAACTACGTAGCCCGTTAACAGCGCTGAAAGTGCAAACCGAAGTTGCGCAGCTCTCTGACGATGATCCGCAGGCGCGGAAAAAAGCACTGCTCCAATTACATTCCGGGATCGATCGCGCTACTCGTCTGGTTGATCAACTGCTCACGCTATCGCGGCTGGACTCACTGGATAACCTTCAGGACGTCGCGGAGATCCCGCTTGAAGATCTCCTGCAATCGTCGGTGATGGATATTTACCACACGGCGCAGCAGGCGAAAATTGACGTGCGACTGACACTCAATGTCCAGGGCATCAAACGCACCGGACAACCGCTATTGCTAAGTTTGTTGGTGCGAAATTTGCTGGATAACGCCGTGCGTTACAGTCCACAGGGCAGCGTGGTGGACGTCACGCTGAATGCCGATAATTTCATCGTGAGGGATAACGGCCCCGGTGTGACACCAGAGGCACTGGCGCGAATTGGCGAACGCTTCTATCGCCCCCCCGGACAAACCGCTACCGGCAGTGGACTTGGGCTATCGATTGTCCAGCGAATCGCCAAGCTGCATGGCATGAATGTTGAGTTTGGGAATGCGGAACAAGGTGGATTTGAGGCGAAAGTAAGCTGGTAAGGGTAAGACTTTTGCTAAATTCGCAAAAGACTTTGCACATTTTGCTAATTTCACCGTACCGCTCTGTGACGTACTATAGTCGGCAAACGTCTCACCTTGAGGTTAAAAAATGAGCAACATTCTGATTATCAACGGCGCGAAAAAATTCGCCCACTCCAATGGTCAACTGAATGACACCCTGACCGAAGTCGCGGATGGCACACTGCGCGACCTCGGGCATGATGTTCGCATCGTTCGCGCCGACAGCGACTACGATGTCAAAGCGGAAGTACAAAACTTTCTCTGGGCTGATGTGGTGATCTGGCAGATGCCAGGCTGGTGGATGGGCGCGCCGTGGACAGTGAAAAAATACATTGATGATGTATTCACCGAAGGTCACGGGACGCTGTATGCCAGCGATGGCCGTACCCGCAAAGATCCGTCAAAAAAATACGGTTCCGGCGGCCTGGTACAGGGCAAAAAATATATGCTTTCTCTGACCTGGAACGCACCAATGGAAGCCTTCACCGAAAAAGATCAATTCTTCCACGGCGTTGGCGTCGACGGTGTGTATCTGCCGTTCCATAAAGCAAACCAATTCCTTGGCATGGAACCGCTGCCGACATTTATCGCTAATGACGTGATAAAAATGCCTGATGTTCCCCGCTATACTGAAGAATATCGCAAGCATCTTGTGGAAATTTTTGGTTAACTAGAGCTCAGGCTTTAGAAGGAGTTAACCATGCTTACCGTAATCGCAGAAATCCGTACTCGTCCTGGTCAACATCACCGTCAGGCGGTATTGGATCAGTTTGCTAAAATCGTTCCAACCGTACTGAAAGAAGAAGGTTGCCACGGCTATGCGCCAATGGTGGATTGCGCTGCTGGCGTGAGTTTCCAGTCTATGGCACCGGATTCTATCGTGATGATTGAGCAGTGGGAAAGCATCGCGCACCTTGAAGCGCATCTGCAAACCCCGCACATGAAGGCGTACAGCGAAGCCGTAAAAGGTGACGTGCTGGAGATGAATATTCGTATTCTGCAGCCAGGGATTTAATCCTGCCTTGTTTGCCCGGCCATCCTGACCGGGCAATGTTCTTTCCTTTAAACCTCAATCTCCGCCATGTCGCCTTTCTCTTGCAACCAGTTGCGGCGATCTTCCGAGCGTTTCTTCGCCAGTAGCATGTCCATCATCGCGTCAGTACGCTGATCGTCTTCATCATCGATAGTCAACTGCACCAGACGGCGAGTGTTCGGATCAAGCGTGGTTTCGCGCAATTGCATCGGGTTCATTTCCCCCAGACCTTTAAAACGCTGGACGTTCGGCTTGCCTTTCTTGCGTTTTAATTGCTCAAGTACGCCCTCTTTCTCTTCTTCCGTCAGCGCGTAATAAACCTCTTTCCCGAGATCAATACGGTAGAGCGGTGGCAGTGCGACGTAAACGTGACCGTGTTTCACCAACGCGCGGAAGTGTTTTACAAACAAAGCGCAGAGCAGCGTGGCAATGTGCAGACCATCGGAGTCAGCATCCGCCAGGATACAGATCTTGCCGTAACGAAGCTGGCTCAAATCGTCGCTGTCAGGATCGATACCGATCGCTACCGAAATATCGTGCACTTCCTGCGAAGCCAGCACTTCGTCGGAAGAGACTTCCCAGGTGTTAAGGATCTTACCTTTCAGTGGCATGATCGCCTGATATTCGCGATCGCGCGCCTGCTTGGCAGATCCGCCTGCGGAGTCACCTTCCACAAGAAACAGTTCGGTGCGGTTAAGGTCCTGCGCGGTACAGTCAGCCAGTTTGCCAGGCAGCGCCGGACCGCTGGTCAGCTTTTTACGCACCACTTTTTTAGCCGCACGCATACGACGCTGGGCGCTGGAAATCGCCATCTCTGCCAGCAACTCCGCCGCCTGAACGTTCTGGTTCAGCCACAGGATAAAGGCATCTTTCACCACGCCAGAAACGAATGCCGCGCACTGACGCGAAGAGAGACGCTCTTTGGTCTGCCCGGCAAACTGCGGATCCTGCATTTTTACTGACAGCACATAGGCGCAGCGATCCCAGATATCTTCCGCCGACAGCTTTACACCGCGCGGCAGAATGTTGCGGTATTCACAGAACTCACGCATCGCGTCCAGCAGGCCCTGACGCAGACCATTAACATGGGTACCGCCCTGCATCGTTGGGATCAGGTTGACGTAGCTTTCGGTCAGCAATTCACCGCCTTCCGGCAGCCACAGTAGCGCCCAGTCCACCGCTTCAGTATCGCCAGCGAAATTACCGATAAACGGTTTTTCTGGCAGCGTCGGTAAACCGTTTACCGCTTCCGCCAGGTAATCATTCAGACCGTCCTGATAGCACCAGCGCTGTACGGTGTTGTTGATCTCATCTTTAAAGGTAATCTCAACGCCGGGGCACAGTACTGCTTTGGCTTTCAGCACATGCGTCAGGCGTGAAACAGAAAAACGCGGGCTATCGAAGAAGGTTTCATCCGGCCAGAAATGGACGCTGGTGCCGGTATTGCGTTTACCGCAAGTGCCGACAACCTGTAAATCCTGCACCTTTTCGCCATTTTCAAAGGCGATGTTATAAATCTGACCATCGCGGCGCACGTTAACTTCTACGCGCTTCGACAGGGCGTTAACCACCGAAATCCCCACGCCATGCAGGCCGCCAGAGAACTGGTAATTTTTGTTAGAGAATTTACCGCCTGCATGCAGACGGCAAAGAATCAGTTCAACCGCCGGTACACCCTCTTCCGGGTGAATATCCACCGGCATCCCGCGCCCATCGTCAATAACTTCTAACGACTGGTCAGCATGTAAAATAACGTCCACGCGTTTTGCGTGACCCGCCAGTGCTTCATCCACACTGTTATCAATGACTTCTTGCCCCAAATGGTTAGGGCGAGTGGTATCGGTATACATCCCCGGACGGCGGCGAACCGGCTCAAGTCCGGTGAGTACCTCAATGGCATCAGCGTTATAAGTTTGCGTCATGGTTTAAGTTAGTAATTCGAGTTGATCGTCAGAGATGGTGCAGACCAAGAAAATCGACGATCGGGTTGAAATAATCTTCGAAGCCCGTGAATGCGTGGTTGCCGCCTTCTATGACAGTCTGGCGGCAGAAAGCGTAGTACGCCACCGCCTGGCGGTAATCCAGCACTTCATCTCCCGTCTGTTGCAGCAGCCAGATCAAATCCGGCGCTTCCAGCGAGTCAATCTGCATGACTTTAAGATCGTAAATATGGCGTGACTCTAGCACATATTGCTGCCCGGTGTAGGGGTTCTCGTTCTGACCGAGATAGTCCGTCAGCAGTTCAAACGGGCGCACCGCCGGGTTTACCACCACTGCGGGCAGCATAAAACATTGTGACAACCAGGTGGCGTAATATCCCCCCAGTGACGAACCGACAATACCCAGCGAATCGCCGCCATGTTCCAGGACAATGGATTCCAGCAGCTCTGCCGCGTCGGAAGGATACGGCGGCAACTGCGGAATGATCATCTCAACGTCAGGGTGATGTTCCGCCAGCCAGTTTTTTAACAAGCTCGCTTTTGCAGAGCGCGGCGAGCTGTTGAAACCGTGTAAATAAAGAAGCGTAGACATCAGTAGCCTTCTGAAGCGGTATCAGGTTGGAAACGTGTGTCCGCCAGGCGATGCACCTCGGTGGTCAGCGTGCCATCAGCATGTAACTCGAGAGTACGCCAGCCGGGCGCGATGGTATCCAGCGTAAAGTTGGAACAGTGCGGCTTAAACTGCACACAGGTCGACGGCGTTGCCAGCAGGCGGCGACCGTTCCAGTCGAGATCCAGCTCCTGATGAATATGACCGCACAGCAAGTATTTGACGTGCGGAAACTTCGCCAGCACGGTATCCAGTTCGCCCGCGTTACGCAGACTGTGTTGATCGAGCCAACTACAACCCGCAGGTAGCGGATGATGATGCAGCAGCAGCAACGTATGGCGTTCTGGCGCATCGGCCAGTTTACGTTCCAGCCACTCAAGCTGAAACTCGCTCAGCTCACCGTGCGGCACGCCAAACACCTGGCTATCCAGCAACAGGATTTGCCATTGCTCACCAATAAACACGCGCTTCGCCGGGGAGATACCCGCATCCTGTAACGCGCTGTACATCGCGGGCTGGAAATCGTGGTTGCCCGGCAGCCAGACGCAGGGCGCACGAAAACTTGCGATGCCTTCAGCGAAATGCTGATAGGCCGCAGAGGATTGATCCTGCGCTAAATCACCTGTCGCGACAATCAGGTCGAATTCGTGCTGATGTGGACGAATCGCCTCCAGCACCGCCTGGTAGCTTTCCCAGGTGTTTACCCCTAACAGGGCTTCGTGCTTTTGTGCAAACAGGTGAGTATCGGTAATTTGTAAAATCCTGACTCTGGCCTCACCAGCCAGAGGAAGGGTTAACAGGCTTTCCAAATGGTGTCCTTAGGTTTCACGACGCTAGTAAACCGGAATCGCCATCGCTCCATGTGCTAAACAGTATCGCAACCAGTCCGCTAAAAACTGGTTAATTTGATGCTTTTCGTCGCGTTGATGCAACTTTTTATTAGGATAATCATACCGCGCTTTGAAGCGAAAAATCTGCTGGCTTGAACACACTTCAGCCACCATCGCGTCATGATACAGACGCACCGTCATTGACGGAAGGCTCCAGTAACTGATCGCGGGCGCAGTCTGTTCTATTGTCACCAGGGTAGTGTATCGGGTCGATTCCACAATCGTCAGCCGATATTGTGCGTTTGCCACCTGATAGCTTACAGTTTCGCCGGGTGCGTCATTGCGCGGTAACAAACGGCGCAATTGTGAAAAGTTCATCTCGCACAGGCGCATCATTTCAGGAAAGTCAGGTGTGTAACGCTTCATTTATGCCCACTCATTTTTTAACGCTTGATGGTGCAGCTGCAGCCATTGCAAAGCGATGAGCGACGCTGCGTTGTCGATTTTCCCCTCTTCTACCCACTGGTATGCCTGTTCCCGGCTTACCACATGAACGCGAATATCTTCGTTTTCATCAGCCAGACCATGAATACCGCTTGCGGTCGTGGCGTCCACTTCGCCCACCATAATTGACGAACGCTCACTGGTGCCCCCCGGGCTTGCCAGGAAACTTAACACCGGTTTGGTCCGTTTGACTATCAGCCCCGCCTCTTCAATCGCTTCGCGACGGGCAACATCTTCCACACTTTCACCCTCTTCAATCATCCCGGCAACCATCTCCAGTAGCCAGGGGGTTTCGCTAGTGTCGTACGCGGCAATTCGAATCTGCTCAATCAGCACAACTTCATCACGCACTGGGTCAAAGGGTAGCAAGACTGCGGCGTGACCGCGCTCAAAAATTTCCCGCCGCACCTCATGACTCATTTGCCCGTTGAATAGACGATGACGAAATCTATAAAGATCTAATGAAAAAAAGCCGCGATAAAGTGTTTCTCGTGCAATAATTTCTACATCGTTTTTGCCAAATGTAACGGGCAGGTTGTCTGGCTTAAGCATTGTTAATGTCCTGGCACTAATAGTGAATTAAATGTGAATTTCAGCGACGTTTGACTGCCGTTTGAGCAGTCATGTGTTAAATTGAGGCACATTAACGCCCTATGGCACGTAACGCCAACCTTTTGCGGTAGCGGCTTCTGCTAGAATCCGCAATAATTTTACAGTTTGATCGCGCTAAATACTGCTTCACCACAAGGAATGCAAATGAAGAAATTGCTCCCCATTCTTATCGGCCTGAGCCTTTCTGGGTTCAGTTCGTTGAGCCAGGCCGAGAACCTGATGCAAGTTTATCAGCAAGCACGCCTTAGTAACCCGGAATTGCGTAAGTCTGCCGCCGATCGTGATGCTGCCTTTGAAAAAATTAATGAAGCGCGCAGTCCATTACTGCCACAGCTAGGTTTAGGTGCAGATTACACCTATAGCAACGGCTACCGCGACGCGAACGGCATCAACTCGAACGCGACCAGTGCGTCCCTGCAGTTAGCTCAATCCATTTTTGATATGTCGAAATGGCGTGCGTTAACGCTGCAGGAAAAAGCAGCAGGGATTCAGGACGTCACATATCAGACCGATCAGCAAACCTTGATCCTCAACACCGCGACCGCTTATTTCAACGTGTTGAATGCTATTGACGTTCTTTCCTATACACAGGCACAAAAAGAAGCGATCTACCGTCAATTAGATCAAACCACCCAACGTTTTAACGTGGGCCTGGTAGCGATCACCGACGTGCAGAACGCCCGCGCGCAGTACGATACCGTGCTGGCGAACGAAGTGACCGCACGTAATAACCTTGATAACGCGGTAGAGCAGCTGCGCCAGATCACCGGTAACTACTATCCGGAACTGGCGGCGCTGAATGTCGAAAACTTTAAAACCGACAAACCACAGCCGGTTAACGCGCTGCTGAAAGAAGCCGAAAAACGCAACCTGTCGCTGTTACAGGCACGCTTGAGCCAGGACCTGGCGCGCGAGCAAATTCGCCAGGCGCAGGATGGTCACTTACCGACGCTGGATTTAACGGCTTCTACCGGGATTTCTGACACCTCTTATAGCGGTTCGAAAACTCGTGGTGCCGCTGGTACCCAGTATGACGACAGCAATATGGGCCAGAACAAAGTGGGCCTGAGCTTCTCGCTGCCGATTTATCAGGGCGGAATGGTTAACTCGCAGGTGAAACAGGCCCAGTACAACTTTGTTGGTGCCAGCGAGCAACTGGAAAGCGCGCATCGTAGCATCGTGCAAACCGTACGTTCCTCCTTCAACAACATTAATGCATCTATCAGTAGCATTAACGCCTACAAACAAGCCGTAGTTTCCGCTCAAAGCTCATTAGACGCGATGGAAGCGGGCTACTCGGTCGGTACGCGTACCATTGTTGATGTGTTGGATGCAACCACCACGCTGTACAACGCTAAGCAAGAGCTGGCAAATGCGCGTTATAACTACCTGATTAATCAGCTGAATATTAAGTCAGCCCTGGGTACGTTGAACGAGCAGGATCTGCTGGCACTGAACAATGCGCTGAGCAAACCGGTTTCCACTAATCCGGAAAACGTTGCCCCGCAAACGCCGGAACAGAATGCTATTGCTGATGGTTATGCGCCTGATAGCCCGGCACCCGTCGTTCAGCAAACATCCGCACGCACTACCACCAGTAACGGTCATAACCCTTTCCGTAACTGATGACGACGACGGGGCTTCGGCCCCGTCTGAACGTAAGACAACGTAAAGATACGGGTTATCTGCCGCATTCTTCCCCCTTCTCGCTTCAATTTCGACCAGCCATCCTCTATTCTGATGGGTATTTACCACTGGTCCCGGAAGACAAAAATGAAACGGACAAAATCCATACGCCACGCATCGTTCCGCAAAAACTGGAGCGCACGCCATCTGACACCAGTCGCTCTCGCGGTTGCCACTGTTTTTATGCTGGCTAGCTGTGAAAAGAGTGATGAAACAGTGTCTCTCTATCAAAATGCTGACGACTGTTCAGCTGCAAACCCAGGCAAAAGCGCCGAATGTACCACCGCGTACAACAATGCGCTGAAAGAAGCCGAACGTACTGCGCCGAAATACGCCACCCGTGAAGACTGTGTTGCTGAATTTGGTGAAGGTCAGTGCCAGCAGGCACCAGCCCAGGCTGGCATGGCACCAGAAAACCAGGCGCAGGCCCAGCAATCCAGCGGGAGTTTCTGGATGCCGCTGATGGCCGGTTACATGATGGGGCGTCTGATGGGCGGCGGCGCGGGATTTGCACAGCAGCCGCTGTTCTCCTCGAAAAACCCAGCCAGCCCGGCTTACGGTAAATATACCGACGCGACGGGTAAAAACTATGGCGCAGCCCAGCCAGGCCGCACCATGACCGTACCGAAGACAGCCATGGCACCAAAACCGGCGACCACTACTACCGTTACCCGTGGCGGTTTTGGTGAATCTGTTGCCAAACAAAGCACTATGCAGCGTAGCGCAACCGGCACCTCTTCTCGTTCAATGGGTGGCTGATACCGATGGAAAGAGTCAGTATTACCGAGCGCCCGGACTGGCGTGAAAAAGCCCACGAATACGGTTTCAATTTTCACACCATGTACGGCGAGCCGTACTGGTGTGAAGATGCTTACTACAAGTTGACCCTCGCCCAGGTTGAAAAGCTGGAAGAAGTCACCGCCGAACTGCACCAGATGTGCCTGAAAGTGGTGGAAAAAGTGATCGCCAGCGATGAGCTGATGACCAAATTCCGCATTCCAAAACACACCTGGAGTTTTGTGCGTCAGTCATGGCTGACTCACCAGCCATCGCTTTATTCGCGTCTTGATCTGGCATGGGATGGCACTGGCGAACCTAAACTGCTGGAAAATAACGCCGATACACCAACGTCACTATACGAGGCGGCGTTCTTTCAGTGGATCTGGCTGGAAGATCAGCTTAACGCCGGTAACTTGCCGGAGGGCAGCGACCAGTTTAACAGTCTGCAAGAAAAGCTAATCGATCGCTTTGTCGAGTTGCGTGAACAGTATGGCTTCCAGTTGCTGCATCTCACCTGCTGTCGCGACACGGTGGAAGATCGCGGAACCATTCAGTATTTGCAGGACTGCGCGACGGAAGCTGAAATCGCTACCGAGTTCCTCTACATTGACGATATCGGGTTAGGTGAAAAAGGTCAGTTCACGGATTTACAGGATCAGGTAATTTCCAACCTGTTCAAGCTGTATCCATGGGAATTTATGTTGCGTGAGATGTTCTCCACCAAGCTGGAGGATGCAGGCGTACGCTGGCTGGAACCGGCGTGGAAGAGCATTATCTCCAACAAAGCGCTTCTACCGCTACTGTGGGAGATGTTCCCGAATCACCCGAACCTGCTGCCCGCTTATTTTGCGGAAGATGATCATCCGCAAATGGAAAAATATGTGGTTAAACCGATCTTCTCCCGTGAAGGCGCAAACGTGTCGATCATTGAGAACGGCAAAACCATTGAAGCAGCGGAAGGTCCGTATGGCGAAGAAGGGATGATTGTTCAGCAATTCCATCCGTTACCGAAATTCGGCGACAGCTATATGCTGATTGGTAGCTGGCTGGTGAACGATCAACCCGCCGGAATTGGCATTCGTGAAGACCGTGCATTGATCACCCAGGATATGTCTCGGTTTTATCCACATATTTTTGTTGAGTAATCAATGATGCCGGATGGCATTCGCCATCCGGTAATTGTTAACCTATCTGCACCGACAGCATACTCAGGCTGCCCATTTCTATACCATCGACCGGAATGGTAATTGGCTCCTGCCCATCCCACGCACCTAAGACATACAACAACGGCAGATAGTGCTCCGGCGTTGGGTTCGATAACGCGCCACCTTCATGGTCGAGGTAATTCACCAGAGGATGCTGCTCTACCGCCCCTTGCCACGTCAGATTCGCTTTCACATACTCATTAAACGACATCGCCCAAGGATATGATGAACTATCACCGTGCCACTTCACTGTACGCAGGTTATGCACCACGTTGCCACTGGCGACCAACATTATTCCTTCATCTCGCAGCGCTGCCAGTTTGCGCCCCACTTTCGAAATGCCAGGCGGCAGGTTTGCTACTGTCGATACTCAACTGCACCATCGGGATATCGGCGTCAGGATACATCTTAATCAGCACGCCCCAGGAACCGTGGTCAAAGCCCCAGGCTTCTTTATCCAGCGTCACCGGGACCGGCGCTAACAGCTCAACCAGATGCTGTGCCAGCACAGGCGAACCCGGAGCAGGATAATGCGTATCGTACAGCGCCTGCGGGAAGCCACCAAAGTCATGAATCGTGGGCGGCGTCTCCATCGCGGTCACTCCTGTTCCACGGGTAAACCAGTGAGCCGAAACCACCACAATCGCTTGCGGGCGTGGCAATGTCATCCCCAACTTCTGCCAGCTGCGGGTATACAAATTATCTTCCAGCACGTTCATCGGACTACCGTGACCTAAAAACAATGCTGGCATACGTGTTGAAGACATGATGATATCCTTAACTAAGGGTGTCATTTTGATATCCTCACAATACGCTTGTTCGGCGGAGTAAGAACCCGGATAACAATGATGATGATCATCAGTTATTTTGACGATCTGCCTGAAGGTGAAGATTTATAAGGAGTTGTCGATGTCAGTACCTCTCATTCTGACCATACTGGCGGGGGCAGCCACGTTTATTGGCGCGTTTCTCGGCGTTCTCGGACAAAAACCCTCGAACCGCTTACTGGCGTTTTCGCTAGGTTTTGCGGCGGGGATCATGTTGCTCATCTCATTAATGGAAATGCTTCCTGCCGCACTAGCAGCTGAAGGAATGTCGCCTGTGTTGGGTTATGGAATGTTTATCTTCGGTCTGCTTGGCTACTTTGGCCTGGACCGCATGTTGCCGCATGCGCATCCGCAGGATTTAATGCAAAAATCGGTGCAGCCGTTGCCAAAATCGATCAAGCGCACAGCCATTCTGCTCACTCTCGGCATCAGTCTGCATAACTTCCCGGAAGGGATTGCCACCTTTGTCACGGCGAGCAGCAACCTGGAGCTGGGATTTGGCATCGCACTGGCCGTCGCGTTGCACAATATCCCTGAAGGTCTGGCAGTGGCAGGCCCGGTTTATGCGGCAACGGGGTCTAAACGCACCGCGATTCTGTGGGCGGGGATTTCTGGACTAGCAGAAATTCTTGGTGGTGTGCTGGCGTGGTTAATCCTCGGTAGCATGATTTCCCCGGTGGTCATGGCGGCGGTTGCAGGAATTATGGTGGCGCTCTCGGTTGATGAATTAATGCCGCTCGCCAAAGAGATTGACCCTAATAATAACCCCAGCTATGGCGTACTATGTGGAATGTCAGTGATGGGATTCAGTTTAGTGCTGCTACAAACGGCGGGAATTGGTTAAAAACAACATCAGAAGTTGTCCAGCACATGGACAACTTCTGCCAGCTTCACGAAAGCCTTATTCTACCTTTTCGGCTGTCTCTTCTCTCGTACTGTTTAAGTATTTGTTCCGCGCTTCAAGCAGTGCGTCTCTGTCCTGGCGAAACGCCCGACAATAACGTTTCAAATGCAGGAAATAACCCACCACAACCAGAGCAATCAATACAATCCAGTACCAGGCGATAAACATCCTTTTACCCTTAATATTTAACAATACTAAACATTTAGCGCATAAATTTCACATATCCTTTTTCGGATATATTCATATGGTCGCATAATAACGGAACAATTATATGATTTTGATCATAATGAAAAAGAATGCCTGATATTAATGAAATTTTCTCATAGAAAGAGAAGCGGAATTAACATCTTGCATAGCAGGGCAAAATAAAAACCGAAGCCAGCTACAACTTCGGTTTCTTGATTAAGGCAGTAATTAAGCAGCGGTTTTCAGCTGGCTTTACGCTCATGTGCCTGACGGTATGCCACCAGGTCTTCAATAGTCACGAGCGCCATATTGTGTTTATTGGCAAACTCAATGCACTCTGGTGCACGCGCCATCGTGCCATCGTCATTAGTCAGCTCACACAGCACACCAGCCGGTTTAAAGCCTGCCAGCGTCATCAAATCAATAGTCGCTTCAGTATGACCGCCACGCGTCAGTACACCACCTGCCTGCGCGCGAAGTGGGAAAACGTGGCCCGGGCGATTCAGATCAGAAGGTTTTGCGCCATCGGCAATCGCTGCGCGAACGGTCGTAATACGATCAGCGGCAGAAACACCGGTAGTCACACCTTCAGCCGCTTCAATGGTCACGGTAAAACCGGTGCCATAGGCGCTGGTGTTATTTTCTACCATCATTGGCAGATCAAGTTGTTTACGGCGATCTTCAGTGATGCACAGGCAAACAATACCGCTACCGTGGCGAATGGTCAGCGCCATCTGCTCAACGGTCATGGTTTCTGCCGGGAAGATCATATCGCCTTCGTTTTCACGGTCTTCATCATCAAGCACCATTACACCGCGTCCTTCACGCAGCGCAGCCAGTGCATTTTCAACACGTTCGAAAGGCGTACCAAAAGAGGAAAGTAGCGTCTGATTCATGGTAAAAAAAACTCACTAAAATTATGGTTACCAGAATCAGGGCAGTCTTAGGAGTGGCGGCATATAGCCAAAATAACGTGAGCGGGTCCATGCCCGACAGAATCGTTACTCTCTCCCATCCGGACTCTAACCGTCGGCCCCGGAATTACACCGGATCTGCTGTCCTTTGAGTTCGCACCCAAAGCGCTCGCGGGCTTTCAACTGAGTTGATTTACCGCCGGTGGGGAATTTCGCCCCGCCCTGAGAATAAGCGGATTCACTATAACGCTAATGATTAGCGGCAGCAACGCATAGCTTCACATAATTCTGGTTGGTAATGACTCCAACTTACTGATAGTGTTTTATGTTCAGATAATGCCCGATGACCTTGTCATGCAGCTCCACCGATTTTGAGAACGACAGTGACTTCCGTCCCAGCCTTGCCAGATGTTGTCTCAGATTCAGATTATGTCGCTCAATGCGCTGAGTGTAACGCTTGCTGATAACGTGCAGCTTTCCCTTCAGGCGTGATTCATACAGCGGCCAGCCATCCGTCATCCATACCACGACCTCAAAGGCCGACAGCAGGCTCAGAAGACGCTCCAGTGTGGCCAGAGTGCGTTCACCGAAGACGTGCGCC
>NZ_MDGW01000529.1:0-263 GCF_001712525.1 Shigella sp. FC1661 | reverse complement strand
ACGCCATGCGCTTCCCCGGAGGAGAAATGGCGGATCTGTACAGTCATCGCTGGGAAATCGAACTGGGATACAGGGAGATAAAACAGACGATGCAACTGAGCAGGCTGACGCTGAGAAGTAAAAAGCCGGAGCTTGTGGAGCAAGAGCTGTGGGGTGTCTTACTGGCTTATAATCTGGTGAGATATCAGATGATTAAAATGGCGGAACATCTGAAAGGTTACTGGCCGAATCAACTGAGTTTCTCAGAATCATGCGGAATGGTG
>NZ_MDGW01000528.1:0-264 GCF_001712525.1 Shigella sp. FC1661 | reverse complement strand
GCCTCTCAGCCCGGTACGCACCAGAAAATCATTGATATGGCCATGAATGGCGTCGGATGTCGTGCCAGTGCACGCATTATGGGCGTTGGCCTCAACACGGTTTTCCGTCACTTAAAAAACTCAGGCCGCAGTCGGTAACCTCGCGCATACAACCGGGCAGTGATGTGATTGTCTGCGCTGAAATGGACGAACAGTGGGGCTACGTCGGTGCTAAATCACGTCAGCGCTGGCTGTTTTACGCGTATGACAGGATACGGAGGACGG
>NZ_MDGW01000527.1:0-274 GCF_001712525.1 Shigella sp. FC1661 | reverse complement strand
TGCACGGTCTGTTTCTGGGAAACCTTCCACAAAATGTACCCGGATTCACCGTACGAATACGTCACGTTCTGCCATACCTGCCGTCGTTTTGATTTATACAAAACAGAAGCGGAGATGAAGGCGGATGACCCGAAGTGGTGGTGATTTTCAGCCCCGATCGCTGAAACGCCTGTTCACTGAACCGCCCCGGGTTTCCTGGAGAGTGTTTTATCTGTGAACTCAGGCTGCCAGATCATCGTTTCCGATGGAAGCATAATAAGCTTTTTCTGCTTCT
>NZ_MDGW01000526.1:0-280 GCF_001712525.1 Shigella sp. FC1661 | reverse complement strand
GAATGGCATCAGAAGGAGCTAATAATGAGCAGAAAAAACCAACGTTACTCTAAAGAGTTCAAAGCCGAAGCTGTCAGAACGGTTCTTGAAAATCAACTTCGATCAGTGAAGGCGCTTCCCGATTATCCCTTCCTGAAGGCACTTTAGGACAATGGGTTACCGCCGCCAGAAAAGGGCTCGGTACTCCTGGTTCCCGCACGGTGGCTGAACTGGAATCTGAAATTCTGCAACTGCGTAAGGCGTTAAATGAAGCTCGCCTTGAGCGAGATATATTAAAAAA
>NZ_MDGW01000525.1:0-282 GCF_001712525.1 Shigella sp. FC1661 | reverse complement strand
TAAAAAACCTACAAAGAAAAATGGAAAACCCAAGAACAAAAAGTTTCGATGTATAAATGTAAGGTTAAATAATTTATCTAGTACATTAGATTCAAAAAAGTGGTAGTTACCTAAGTATTGAATCCCCACACCACCAATGAAACTAATTACCGCTAAAACAATGCCTAGTTTCAGGTTGTCACGAAAAAAGTAAGTCAAAACTCCTGCGCCTATCATTCCGGGCAAGTACCATAGATGATGGTAACCAACAATAATTGTTTTTATTACTTTGATGATTTCTAT
>NZ_MDGW01000524.1:0-290 GCF_001712525.1 Shigella sp. FC1661 | reverse complement strand
CCCGGAGAACACCGGCAAGTCCCATAACCGCCATGAGACGTGCCACAGTGCATCTGGCCACTCTGATACCTTCCCGTAACAACTGACGCCAGACTTTACGCACACCGTATACCTGATGATTCCCATCGTATACGCGCAGTATCTCTTTCTTCAGCCAGTCATCGCGCTGCGCACGGGCACTGCGTTTATCAGGATGATGTCGCTGTTGCTGACAGTGGTAATACGTTGACGGGGCAATATGTAGTTCACTGCATACCGGTCCGACCCCGTACAGCTTACGCAGCTTATCC
>NZ_MDGW01000523.1:0-290 GCF_001712525.1 Shigella sp. FC1661 | reverse complement strand
CCCGGAGAACACCGGCAAGTCCCATAACCGCCATGAGACGTGCCACAGTGCATCTGGCCACTCTGATACCTTCCCGTAACAACTGACGCCAGACTTTACGCACACCGTATACCTGATGATTCCCATCGTATACGCGCAGTATCTCTTTCTTCAGCCAGTCATCGCGCTGCGCACGGGCACTGCGTTTATCCGGATGATGTCGCTGTTGCTGACAGTGGTAATACGTTGACGGGGCAATATGTAGTTCACTGCATACCGGTCCGACCCCGTACAGCTTACGCAGCTTATCC
>NZ_MDGW01000522.1:0-291 GCF_001712525.1 Shigella sp. FC1661 | reverse complement strand
CCCTCAGACAGAAAACAAAGTGATGAGCGGCTAAAACTGGAGATTAAGGTGGCACATATCCGCACTCGCGAAACATATGGAACCCGGCGGCTCCAGACGGAGCTGGCAGATAACGGAATTATCGTCGGTCGTGACAGACTGGCACGTCTTCGTAAGGAGCTGAGGCTGCACTGTAAGCAGAAACGCAAGTTCAGGGCGACCACAAACTCTGACCACAATCTGCCGGTTACGCCGAATCTGCTGAATCAGAACTTTACGCCCACAGCACCTAATCAGGTCTGGGTCGCAGAT
>NZ_MDGW01000521.1:0-302 GCF_001712525.1 Shigella sp. FC1661 | reverse complement strand
GTAGCGGAGCAGGAAGGACATCTGATGGAAATGGAAGCCACGCAAGCACCTTAAAATCACCATCATACACTAAATCAGTAAGTTGGCAGCATTACCAAAAAGGGTGAGCGATTTTTGATAGTTGAACCAGGCACTTTAAGTTTAACTAGGGCGTCATTATTTATTAAATTTTATAGACGCTATATATGGGTAGTAATATACATGGGTAATGACTCCAAATTATTGATAGTGTTTTATGTTCAGATAATGCCCGATGACCTTGTCATGCAGCTCCACCGATTTTGAGAACGACAGTGACTTCC
>NZ_MDGW01000520.1:0-302 GCF_001712525.1 Shigella sp. FC1661 | reverse complement strand
GCACAGCCGGGCGATATTCTGCTGTGCTGCTTTGGTGCTTCGGTACCGAACCATGCCACCATTTACTGCGGCAACGGTGAGCTGCTTCACCATCTGCCTGAACAACTGAGTAAACGGGAGAGGTATTCCGAAAAATGGCAACGACGAACGCATTCTGTCTGGCGTCACCGCCACTGGCACGCATCTGCCTTCACGGGGATTTACAACGATTTGGCCGCCGCCTCAGCCTGTATGTGAACACGGCAGCGGAAGCCATTCGCGCCCTGTCGATGCAGATGCCGGGCTTTCGCCGTCAGATGAAC